>NZ_JAPWAD010000002.1:0-207831 GCF_041432695.1 Pauljensenia sp. 27098_8_83
GAGCGCCGTGGGGATCGTGGTGGTTTCCAGCGTCGCGATGATCGACGCGGCGGTCACCAGCGTCGGGACGATCGCCGGGGTGGTTTCCGCGACGACCGCCGTAAGGATGCTTCGTATAAGAACTATTCGTCGACGGATGAATACGTGTCGCCGAACGGAAACGAACCGACGATTCCGGCCGGTGTTAGCGCCGATGAGCTTGACCGTGATGCGCTGCGTGCCCTTGCCACCCTTTCCGGTCCTAACCGAGACATCGTTGCGCGTCATCTCGTGATGGCTGGGCAGCTGATTGATCTCGATCCGGAGGCTGCGTATCAGCATGCTCAGGCGGCGGTTTCCCGCGCCGGTCGCGTCGATGTTGTGCGTGAGGCCGCTGCTCTCACTGCTTACGCGTCCGGCCGCTACGAGGAAGCTCTGCGCGAGGTTCGTGCGGTCCGTCGTATGCGCGGCGATTCATCGCTGCGTGCAGTCGAGGCAGATGCCGAACGCGGTCTTGGCCATCCGGAGAAGGCCGTCGAAATCATCGACGCAACCGATGCCTCGTCCCTTGATCTCGCTGAGCAGGTCGAGCTCGTCCTCGTCTCCTCCGGTGCCCGCGCCGACCTCGGCCAGGCTGACGTCGGCCTCGTGATCGTCGACGATGCTCTCGCTGCACTGCCTGCCTCTGCCGATGACGAACTGCGTCGTCGCCTGATGGAAGTGAAGGCACAGCGCCTGACAGAGCTCGGTCGCGACGAGGAAGCCGGCGAGGTTCTCGATGCTATGCCTGCCGTTGCTGAAGATGCTGAGATCATCGACGTTGCCCTGTACCAGGATTCAGATGTCGATGGGAAGCGTTCGCCGCTGCGTGGTACCGGCAACGCCCTCGCCGAGGACTACGATTGTGCTCTCCTTGACCTTGATGGCACCGCGTGGTCGGGTGACGAGCGCATCGAGCATGCGGCTGCGTCCGTCGTTGAGGCGCGTGAGCTTGGTATGGCTTCTGCCTTCGTCACGAACAACGCAATGCGTACGCCTGCGCAAGTGGCCGAGAAGCTCAACAGCATGGACTTTGACGCGACGGCTGACATGATTATGACCTCCGCGATGGATATTGCCGCGATCATGGCTGAGGAGCTTGAGGAAGGCTCGAAGGTCTTTGTGATTGGTGGTGCGGGTCTGCGCCTCGCGCTGGAAGAGCGTGGCTTCGTTCTCGTTGATAGTGCTGACGATGAGCCCGCCGCCGTCGTGCAGGGCCTCGATAAGCAGGTGGATTGGGCGCTTCTGTCCGAGGGCGCGTTCGCAATCGAGCGGGGCGCTGCTTTCTACGCGTCCAACCTCGACGCGACGCTGCCCGTTGAGCGTGGGCAGGCGCTTGGCAACGGTTCGCTCGTGCGCGCGATCCAGCACGCGACCCACAAGCGTCCCACTGCCGGCGGAAAGCCTGAGCCGGGCATCTATCGTCGCGCGAGCGAGCTCGTGGGTGCGCAGAACCCGCTCGCCGTAGGTGACCGCCTCGAGACCGACATCATGGGAGCCGTGGCCGCGGGTGTTCCCGCCATGCACGTTCTCACGGGTGTCCACCAGGCCAGGGACGTCATCCGTGCGCCCCGCGGCCAGCGCCCCAGCTACCTCGCGATCGACATGCGTGGTCTGCTGGAGGCACACCCCGCCCCGAAGCATCATCGTGACGGGACGTGGACGTGCGGACTGTCCCAGGTGGCAAAAGCGCACCGTTCTGGTGTGTTGACCCTTGACGACGTCGAGCTGACCGAGCCGGTGACGATCACGATCGACTCCTACCGTGCGCTTGCCGCAGCCGCGTGGGAATACGCGGATGCTGCTGGTTCCGCCCCTTCGTGCCCCGAGATTACCGTTGTGAGCAATGACGATCCGGCTGGTATCGTCACTGCCCCGGAGCCGACCGCAGCTATCGATGACGACGATGATTTCTTCGACGTCGCCGCGAACGCCGACAGCCTCCCGGAGCCGGATTCGCAGACGCCTGCATTCCTGCCCGGGGAAGAGGAGCTTGAGCGCCTCCTTGAGGACACGGCCGATTTGGACGACGAGGCCTGATGGCCCTACGCGAACAGATTGAGGCCCGGCTCGTCGGTTTCGATGGTCTTCCAGTGTCAGAGCAAATGACGACGCTGGAAGCCATTGAGTCTGATTTGCGCCGGGCCCTGTCTGCTGACGTTCCCGGCGGCGCGGCCGTTCCTGCGGAACATATTCGCGTCGCTCATAAGGATCGGAGAGATGGGTGAAGCTTCGCCGTATTGATTCTGAGCTGGTCCGACGTGGGCTCGCGAAATCGCGGTCCGCGGCCGCACAGATGATTGAGGATGGGCGCGTCAAGCTCGACGGTCAGGTTGTCGTCAAGCCGGCCCGTCAGATGGATCCTGCTCAGGCGATCGTCGTTGAGGAATCCGACGACCCCGAGTACGTCTCGCGTGGCGCGCACAAGCTTGCCGGCGCCCTCGACTCGCTCGGTGAGAAAGCACCGGTGATCGAAGGGCGCCGCGCGTTGGATGCGGGTGCCTCGACGGGTGGTTTCACCGATGTTTTGCTGCGGCGCGGTGCCTCTTCGGTCGTCGCCGTAGACGTGGGGTACGGTCAGCTGGCATGGAAGCTTCAGTCCGATCCTCGCGTCGAGGTTCACGATCGGACGAACGTGCGCACCCTCGATCCTGCCGCGGTCGCACCAGCCCCCGAACTCGTTGTAGGGGACATGTCATTTATTTCGCTCACCCTCGTGCTGCCCGCACTGGTCGCAGCGGCGGCTCCTCACGCTGACTTCCTGTTGATGGTCAAGCCTCAGTTTGAGATCGGAAAAGACAGGCTCGGGCACGGGGGTGTGGTGCGTAACCCGGAGCATCACGTTGAGACGGTGGAAAAGGTAGCGCGGTGTGCCATCGACCTGGGGCTCGACATCGCCGCTATTGCCGCGTCACCGCTTCCCGGCCCGAGCGGTAACGTCGAGTATTTCGTGCATATGCGACGAGATTATCCTGAGCCGATCGATCCTTCCCAATTGACCGATTACATCCGTGCAGCGGTCGCTGCCGGCCCCGCTGGAGGACACGTATGACCCGTGTGTTGATGGTGCGCCATCGTCACCGCCCGAACGCGGTGACGAGTGCTGTGAGTTTGGCGGAGGCCCTCAAGGCGCGCGACATCGAGGTTGTCGAAGACTCCTCCGGGGGCGGCATCGACATGGTGCTATCGATCGGCGGTGACGGAACATTTTTGGTGGCAGCGTCAAGCGCGCGTGCCCTCGACGTCCCCCTGCTGGGTATCAACGCTGGCCACATGGGCTTCTTGACGGAACTGGGTGATAAGGGGACCGGTGACCTTGCACGCAAGATCGCCGACGGAGATTTTTCGGTCGAACGTCGCATGACCCTGGATGTGACGATGGAGCGTCCCGACGGTTCCAAGGCTGACGACTGGGCGCTTAACGAAGCGGTCGTTATGCACACGGACGTCGCTCATCCCGTTCATTTTGCCCTCGTCGTCGATGGACAGGAAGTGTCGACGTACGGCGCCGATGGCATGATTTTGTCGACGCCGACCGGCTCAACTGCCTATTCTTTCTCCGCTGGCGGGCCCGTCGTGTGGCCGGATACGGAAGCAATCGTTGTCGCTCCGTTGGCGGCGCACGGGTTGTTCACGCGTCCGCTCGTCGTTGGCCCGTCGGCGTGTGTGGAGATCGTGGTGCTCGATGATATGTGGACTGCCCCGGAAATGTGGTGTGATGGCCTGCGCCGTATGACTGTCCCGGCCGGTGGCGTCGTGCGTGCACGCGTGGGATCGTCTCCTGTGCAGCTGGTGCGTGTGGACGATACGCCGTTTTCTGCGCGTCTCGTCCGTAAGTTCAATTTGCCGGTACGTGGATGGAGGGACGCTGCGCGGTGATTGAATCTCTCGATATTTCCAATCTGGGTGTCATTGCCAACGCGCACGTCGACTTTGGCCCTGGGCTCGTTGTTGTGACCGGTGAAACTGGTGCCGGTAAAACGATGGTGTTGTCGAGTCTGCAGCTTCTTCTCGGGGCTCGCGCTGACGCAGCGCTCGTGCGTAGCGGTACGGAACGTCTGTCGGTCGATGGCATTTTTTCGATCACGCCTGATATTGGGTCGCGCGTGGAGGATGCTGGTGGTCTCGTTGAAGGCGATGAGCTGATCGTTGGTCGGTCGGTCCGTGCGGCGGGGCGCTCGCGTGCGCACCTTGGTTCCCGTCCCGTTCCTGCTTCCGTATTGGCCGATATCGTCGGGTCGATGGTGACGATCCATGGTCAGTCGGATCAGATTCGGCTGACGGGGGAGGCCGCTCAACGACGTGCACTGGACCAATTTGGAGGCAGTGCACATGCGGCTGTGGTGGAAGAGTATCGCGCAGCTTTTCGCGGTGCCGTCGATATCAAGCACCGCCTTGATTCCTTGCGCGGCGACGCGACTGAACGTGCCGAGGAAATTGAGGACCTGCGTGCCGCGATCGATCAGATTGAGGCGCTTGATCCGCAGCCGGGTGAAGAAGAAAACCTGGTGCGAGAGGCCGCGCGCCTGACGAACGTCGAGGACCTTCGCGGCCTCATGGGTGCCTCCCTTGGTTTTCTGAAGGGGGATGATCGCGGGGATTACGCGGGTGCGGTGGAGGCCGCACGTAGTGCGTACGCGCAGCTAGACGAGGCCTCGCGCTTCGACGAGGCCGTGGCTGATTTCGTCGCCCGTGCCCGTAACCAGGCGCTCGAGTTGGATGCTCTCGCCGATGACGTGTCGTCCTATCTGAGTCGACTCGACGCGGATCCGCAGCGCCTGGCGCAGATTCATACCCGTCGGGCTGCCCTGAAAGATGCGTTGCGCGGAAGAGCTGCGGATATCGAGGGCCTGCTCGCGTGGGTCCAGGAAGCGCGCGTTCGGCTCGCCGAGCTGTCAGCTCCGGCCTCGGACCCCGCCCTCGTTGAGGAGGAGCTCCGTGCCGCGCAGGAACACGTTCTCGCATGCGGCTCCCGTCTGACGGCCGCACGCGCCACGCTCGCCGCGGAACTTGCCAGCGGTGTCAACGAAGAGCTGCATGCTCTGTCAATGCCCGACGCCACGCTCCACATTGACCTCGAGGCAACGAAGCCGACGTCCCACGGGTGTGAGAGCGTTGTCTTCCGCCTGCAGCCGCATCCGCATGCTCCTGCGCGTCCCCTCGGACAGGGTGCCTCCGGCGGCGAGCTCTCGCGCGTCATGCTCGCCCTCGAGCTGATGCTTGGACGCACCGAGGCCTCGTCCACGTTTATTTTCGACGAGATTGATGCTGGCATCGGCGGGCAGACAGCGACGGAGGTAGGCGCACGGCTGAAGAGACTCGCCGCATCGCGCCAGGTCATCGTCGTGACGCACTTGGCCCAGGTCGCCGCTTTCGGGGACCAGCACCTCGTCATCGAGAAAAGCGACGGGACGACGCAGGTTCGTGAAGTGCGCGGGCAGGCGCGCGAAGCCGAACTGACGCGCATGATGGGTGGGGATCCGCACTCGGCTGCGGCGCGCCGCCACGCTTCGCAAGTCTTGGCTTCCGCCGTGTCACAATCGCAGGGATGAGTGAAACACTTTCAAAGGAATCGAAGGGCCAGGTGGGGCGTGTACGCGTCGACGACCGTCCCAAGCACCTGGCAACGCGCCTCGAGCGTGGAGAGATCGCCGTTATCAACGTCGCGGACTTGGACCGCGAAAGCGCAGCTGCGCTGGTTGAAGCCGCGCCTATCGCGGTCCTCAACGCGCAGCCTTCGCTGACGGGTCGAGCCGCAGCTCTCGGTCCGCGCCTCATTCTCGACGCCGGTATTACGCTCGTTGATGACCTCGGCCAAGACATCATGTCGCTGCGCGAGGGACAGGAAGTCGCCGTCACGGGCGGCAAGGTCCTCGTTGATGGCGGTGTCATTGCAACCGGTAGGGCTGTGTCAGCCGAGGACCTGGATGTTGAGGTCGCTGACTCGGCCACGCTGTTCGCCGGGTTCGAGGGGTCTGTCGAAGACTACCTGGCCAAGGATGGTGCGACCGTTCTACGTGGTGAGGGAGTGCCCCCTATTGATGGCCTTGGCAAGCGTCCGATTCTGCTCGTAAGCGCCGCGAGCGAGGCAGCGAGCGATTGTCGCGCGCTCGCCCGCTGGCGTTCCGAGGCTGCTCCTTTCGTTATCGCTGTCGATGGGGGAGCGGATGTCGCCCTCAAAGCGCACCTCACGCTCGACCTCGTCGTGGGTGATGCAGACCTGATGAGCGAGAAGGCCATTCGTCGTGCACGCGCCTTCATCGTGCGGGTCGGTGGTGATGGTCTCGCACCCGGTGCCCAGCGACTCGATCGTATGGGTATCGTCTACGAGCGTGTGGCCATGGCCGGTACGTCTCTCGACGCGGCCCTCGTCGTTGCCGCTCATTCAAGCGCAACCGCGGTGATCACGGCCGGTGTTTCCTACGGGGAGGCTGAGCTTGTTGATGCTGGACGCGCGCTCGTCGCCCCTGCGTTTTTCTCTCGGCTTGCGGTCGGCTCGCGACTCATTGGCGCGCAGGCGGTTGCGGCCACGTTCCGCCCCCGTCCGCGCGGCTGGACCCTCGTGCTCCTCGCCCTTGTCGCTCTTGGGCTGATGGGCGTTGCGCTGTGGTCGACCCCGTGGGGTAACGACCTGTTGCACCCGATTACCTCTTTCTTTGTCTCGCTGATGCATTCCGCTGGAGGAACCCAATGATTAACTTTCGCTATCACGTTGTCTCGATCATCGGGATCTTCATCGCTCTCGCTGTCGGAGTCGTCCTGGGTGCCGGTCCGCTTCAGGGTCGTATCCACGCCGGAGTGAACGCGTCGTCGACTTCGAGCGCGACCGATCCCCAGCTGAGCGCACAGGCGGAAGCCGAGGCTGCGGGCCTGAAAGCCCTCGCTTCCTCGACCCTCGCGGGTTCCCTGACCGGTGCCAAGGTTGCGCTCGTCGTGCTCCCCGGTGCGTCGGATGATGATGTCGCAGCCCTCCGTTCGACGCTCACCGACGCCGGAGCGAGCGTCGTCGGCCGCGTGACGCTGAGCGACAACTGGCAGTCCACGTCCATGAGCCAGTACCGCACGACCCTGTCGACGACGCTCGCCTCGCATCTGACCTCCGGCGCGGCGAAGACGGCTAGTGCGGATGGTGTGGTGGGTTACTCGATCGCTCAGGTGCTCACCTCGACCGGCTCCGAGACTGACCTACTGCGTCAGATTCTGACGGATGAATCCACCCCGATCATGACGATTGATGAGGACCCTGCCGGCACCGCGACCACTATGGTCGCCGTCGGGCCGCGTGCGCAGGCCGTGGCCTCGGACGGTGCGACCCCTGCCGCAGTAACCGCCAGCTCCGATGCCTGGGTTGGTCTGGCCCAAGCCGTCGGCTCGACGTCCGGTGTGCTCGTGGGCGATGCGTCGACACGCGACGCGATGATCACTTCTGTGCGCGCCAGCGGCACCGCCGTGACGACCGTTGACTCGGTCGGTACCACCCTCGCTGCCGTCGATACGGCGCTCGCCCTGTCCACGCCTGCCACCGGTGCCCGCGCCTTCGGAGTGGGTAACGGAGCACAGTCTGTCATCCCGAGCAACAAGTAAAGCGCGTCAATACGCGATTTTCTTCGTCGGCCCCCCGCTGATCTGCCCAGATCGCGGGGGCCGATTCATGCCAGGAGTGTTAGGCTGAAGTTCCATGGTGAGTACTTCAATGCGCACGGCGCGTGCGGAAAATTCCATGACCAAGCATATTTTTGTCACGGGTGGTGTTGTGTCCTCGTTGGGCAAGGGCCTGACCGCCTCCAGCTTGGGAAGACTCCTTCGTTCTCGGGGACTGCATGTGGTCATGCAGAAGCTCGATCCCTACATCAATGTCGATCCCGGCACGATGAACCCGTTCCAGCACGGCGAAGTTTTCGTGACTGAAGACGGCGCGGAAACCGACCTCGATATCGGCCACTACGAACGCTTCCTGGATGTGAACCTGTCGGGCGCTGCAAATGCGACGACGGGCCAGGTGTACTCCACGGTTATCGCCAAGGAACGTCGTGGTGAGTATCTGGGCGATACCGTTCAGGTTATTCCGCATATCACGGATGAGATCAAGAATGTGATGCGTCGTCAGGCTCAGCCTGATGAGAACGGGAATCGTCCTGACGTTATCATCACTGAAATCGGCGGTACCGTCGGCGACATCGAATCGCAGCCGTTCCTCGAGGCGGCTCGCCAGGTGCGCCACGACCTCGGACGCTCGAACGTCGCTTTTGTCCACGTGTCGCTCATTCCGTTCTTGCCTGCTGCCGGTGAACTCAAAACGAAGCCGACGCAGCACTCCGTCAGTGCACTGCGGTCGATTGGCATCGCGCCGGATGCTCTGGTGCTGCGCACCGATCGTCCGCTGCCCGAAGGGATCAAGTCGAAGGTTGCGCTCATGTGCGACGTCGACCGCGACGCCGTCATCGAGTGCGCTGACGTACCCTCCATCTACAACGTGCCGCTGACGCTGCATCGCGAGGGACTTGATGCCTACCTCGTCCAGCGCCTTGGATTGTCCTTCCGGGACGTCGACTGGAAGGAATGGAAGGTACTTCTGGAGCGCGTGCACTCCCCGAAGCACCGCCTCGAAGTTGCTCTTGTTGGCAAGTACATCGACCTGCACGACGCCTATCTGTCGGTATCAGAGGCGATTAAGCACGGCGGCTTCGCCAACAACGCGCGGGTCGATATCCGTTGGGTCGCATCGGACACCTGCGAGACGCCCGAAGGGGCTGCGCGTGAGCTCGCCGGTGTGGATGCAATCGTCGTTCCCGGTGGCTTCGGCATTCGTGGCATTGAAGGCAAGCTCGGCGCTCTACGGTGGGCGCGCGAGCATCGTGTGCCGACCCTGGGTCTGTGCCTGGGTTTGCAGTGCATGGTGATCGAGGCTGCCCGTCACCTCGCCGGTATTCCGGGAGCTTCGTCGACCGAAATGGATCCCGACACCGCCGAACCCGTTATTCACACGATGGCGGACCAGCACGAATTCGTCGATGGAAGCGGCGATATGGGCGGAACGATGCGACTGGGTGCGTATCCCGCAAAGCTCGTGCCGAATTCTATTGTTGCGACTGCCTATGGCACGACCGACGTGAGCGAGCGGCACCGTCACCGTTACGAGGTCAACAACGCCTACCGCGACCGCCTCGAGGCGGCGGGCCTGAAGGTTTCTGGAACCTCGCCGGACGGCTCCCTCGTTGAGTTCGTCGAGCTTGATTCGGCTGTGCACCCCTACTATGTTGCAACGCAGGCGCATCCGGAGTTCAAGAGCCGCCCGACGCGCCCGCACCCGCTGTTCGCGGGACTGATTGAAGCTGCGTTGAAGCGTCACGTGGGACGTTACTCTTCGCGCTCTGACGAAAAGGAATGAGAGGCGACATGCATTTTCTGTCGAGCGACCAGGTCCAGACGATCGCGGACCAGCCGAGCCCTCACGAGGTTGCCGCGAGCGAGGTCGTCTGGAGCGGCCGCATCGTCGACATGGTCGAAGATCATGTCGTCGTCGTGAAGGGACAGGATCCCGTGGTGCGTCAATACACCCGTCATCCTGGTGCAGTTGCCGTCGTGGCGATGCGCGGTGAGGCGGGCGCTGAGGAGATTCTGATGGAACGCCAATACCGTCATCCGGTTCAGGCGAACCTGTGGGAGATCCCCGCTGGCCTCCTCGATATTCCCGGGGAAGATCCGCTCATCGCCGCCGAACGTGAGCTAGCAGAAGAGACCGACATGAAGGCGGGCCGATGGGAGGTGCTTGTCGACTTCCTGACGTCCCCCGGTGGTACGAACGAGCCTCTGCGTGTTTTTCTCGCTCGAGAGCTCGCCGAGACCGGTACCGTGTTCGAGCGCGAGGACGAGGAAGCAACCATGCAGTATGCGTGGGTCTCACTCGACCAGGCTCTGGACATGGTGCTGTCGGGTCGCCTGCACAGCCCTTCTGCTGTCATCGGTATCCTCGCGGCGCATGCCGCTCGCGGTCGCAATTGGGAGGGATTGAGGGCCGCCGATGCTCCGTGGATGCGGTAGCTAACGAGCCATGGGCCCTAAGTCCCTCGACTTGTGGGCTGTCCGACACTCCGATCCGCTTTTCGCAACGCCGATTTATCTAAATTGGCGTACACTCGTTTCCAGAGAAAAGCACACGGAGACGCACGCGTGAAGCGTCGGAGCGGAGGACAGGTGGCAGAGGAATCAGACGCCACAACCCGACAGCAGGTGCTCGATCTCATCGTCGAAAAGGGGCCGGTCACGGCCTCGTCAATTGCGAAGGTCTTAGGGCTGACAACCGCTGCCGTTCGGCGCCACATCACGTTGTTGCTCGAATCCAAAGAGATCGCGGAACACGAGCCGGGCGCACCGTCCAAGCGAGGACGGGGACGTCCCGCCCGGCATTACGTCGCAACGGAACGCGCTCACGTCCACCTGGCTGACGGTTACTCAGACCTTGCTACCAAAGCGCTGGGATATCTTGGGCAGCTCGGGGGAGAGGAAGCCGTCGAATCGTTCGCTGCGGCACGTTCGCGCGAGATCGAACGGCGATACGCCCCGATCGTGCGCGATGCCGGGACGGATCCTCGCGTGCGTGCGCAGGCCCTCGCTGACGCCTTGACGCAAGACGGCTATGCCGCGACCGTGCGCGATATTGGCGGAGGCACGCTTGCCGTCCAACTCTGCCAGGGCCATTGCCCCATCCAAAACGTTGCGGGCGACTTCCCGCAGTTGTGTGACGCCGAGACAATCGCTTTTGGCAAGCTCCTCGACGTCCATGTGCAAAGACTTTCCACGCTCGCCGGTGGTGGACACGTGTGCACGACCCACATTCCCGTGGGGATGCCCGTGATTCGCCCCGGAGCGCGGAACGTGCGACGCAAGTAGCACATAGGTAAGAACGAGAGGTTGATACAACAATGACGCAGGCACCCGCCTCGGGCGCTGAGGACCGTCGTATGACCGATGACGAGATCATCGAGTCGATCGGCGGTTACGAGTACGGTTGGCACGACTCCGACGACTACTCCAAGGACGTCCCCACCGGCATTAACGAAGAAATAGTCCGCTTTATCTCGGACGTGAAGGACGAGCCGCAGTGGATGCGTGAACGTCGACTGAAGGCGCTTGAGCTCTTTGAGCGCAAGCCGATGCCCGCGTGGGGGCCGGATCTGTCCCACGTGGATTTCGATGCGTTCAAGTACTACGTGCGCCCCACTGATCGCCAGGTCAATGACTGGGAAGATCTCCCCGAAGAAATCCGTGACACCTACGATCGCCTCGGCATTCCCGAGGCCGAGAAGTCGCGTCTGGTGTCGGGCGTTGCCGCGCAGTACGAGTCCGAGGTCGTCTACCAGCAGATCCAGGAGGACCTGGAGCGTCAGGGCGTCATCTTTACCGACACGGACACGGGCCTGCGCGAATACCCCGAGATTTTCGAGGAGTACTTCGGCAAGTGTGTGCCCGCGGGCGACAATAAGTTCTCCGCGCTGAACACGGCCGCCTGGTCCGGTGGCTCGTTCGTGTACGTTCCCAAGGGCGTGCATGTGACCATTCCGTTGCAGGCGTATTTCCGCATTAATACCTCGGCGATGGGGCAGTTCGAGCGCACGCTCATCATTGCCGACGAGGGCTCCTACGTGCACTACGTGGAGGGCTGCACCGCCCCGATTTACGATGAGAACTCGCTGCACTCCGGTGTCATCGAGATCTTCGTGAAGAAGGACGCGCGCGTGCGTTATACGACCATCCAGAACTGGTCGACGAACGTCCTCAACCTGGTGACTCAGCGTGCCATCGTCGAAGAAGGCGGCACCATGGAATGGGTCGACGGCAACATGGGTGCCGCGATCACCATGAAGTACCCCGCCTGCTTCCTGATGGGCGAACACGCTCGCGGCGAAACGCTGTCCATCGGCTTTGCCGGCCCCGGCCAGCAGCAGGACACCGGCGCGAAGATGGTGCACATGGCACCCCACACCTCGTCGTCGATCGTGTCGAAGTCCGTCTCGCGTGGCGGTGGCCGCACGTCCTACCGTGGCCTCGTCCAGGTCAACGCCCGTGCACGCCACTCCAAGTCGAACGTGCTGTGCGATGCCCTGCTCGTCGACAAGATCTCGCGTACCGACACGTACCCGTACGTGGACGTGCGTACGGACGATGTCGAGATGGGACACGAGGCGACCGTGACCAAGGTGAGCGCCGATCAGCTGTTCTACCTGATGAGCCGAGG
Organism: Pauljensenia sp. 27098_8_83; assembly: GCF_041432695.1. Lineage (NCBI taxonomy): Bacteria > Bacillati > Actinomycetota > Actinomycetes > Actinomycetales > Actinomycetaceae > Pauljensenia > Pauljensenia sp. 27098_8_83. Next base: position 12,254 of record NZ_JAPWAD010000002.1, read on the forward strand.
CCTCGACGAGAACGAGGCCATGGCGACGATCGTGCGTGGCTTCGTTGAGCCGATCGCTAAGGAGCTGCCGATGGAGTATGCCCTCGAGCTCAACCGCCTCATTGAACTGCAGATGGAAGGATCCGTCGGCTGATGACGACCCCCAACACTATTGTCGACACCATGAACAAGGCCCACTCGCACGGGGCTGACGCTGAGAGGGCGCACCCGTCGCGCGCGGATCGTCCCACCTCGTTCAACCTGAACGACATTCCCACCCCTCACGGACGCGAGGAAGACTGGCGTTTCACCCCGATGCGCCGCATCGAGCGCCTCTTTGATCCGGCGAACTACGACGCAGGCGATGCACCCGTTGCGGTTGACGCTCCTGATTCCGTTCTCGTCGAGTCGGTGTCGCGCGATGACTTGCGCCTCGGAACCGTGCTCGCACCCGGCGACCGTACTGCGGTCGTCGCGTGGAATGGTTTTGAGCAGGCGACTGTCGTTGAGATCCCGGCCGAGGCCGAGCTCGACGCCCCCGTGCGCATCAACGTCGCAGACGTCGAAGGCACCCGTGCACAGCACCTCGTGATTCGCGCAGGCGCTTTCTCCAAGGCGACGGTGATCCTCTCGCACAGCGGTTCCGCGCAGGCTGCGCTCAACCAGACCGTCGAGGTCGAAACGGGCGACAGCGCGAACCTGACCGTCGTGTCGCTGCAGGAATGGGACGACACCGTCCTGCACGCCTCGAACCAGCGCCTGGCATTGGGACGCGACTCCAAGCTGACCCACATCGTCGTCACCTTCGGCGGCGACCTCGTGCGTCTGTGCGCGGACACCGACTTCCGAGGTCCGGGCGCCGAGCTCACCATGCTGGGCATCTACTTCGTGGACGGCGGCCAGCACCTCGAACACCGCGTCTTCGTAGACCACTCGCAGCCGAAGTGCTTCTCGCGCGTCACCTACAAGGGCGCCCTGCAAGGGAAGGACGCGCACTCGGTGTGGATCGGTGACTGCCTCATCCGCGAGGCAGCCGACGGTACGGACACGTACGAGTTGAACCGTAACCTGGTGCTCACCGAGGGAGCCAAGGCCGATTCCGTGCCCAACCTCGAAATCGAAAACGGCGAAATCGAAGGCGCCGGACATGCCTCCGCGACCGGTCGTTTCGACGACGAGCAGCTGTTCTACCTGATGAGCCGTGGTGTTCCTGAGCACGAGGCACGCCGCCTGGTCGTGCGCGGCTTCTTCGCCGAACTGATCAACCAGATCGGCGTCCCCGAGGTGGTCGACCACCTCATGGCAACCGTCGAGGCCGAGCTGGCCAAGTCCCGTAACAACTGAGCTGTAAGGAATACATATGTCGACTCTGCGTATTAAGGATCTGCACGTCTCCGTCGAGACCGCCGAAGGCCCCAAGGAGATCCTCAAGGGTGTCAACCTGACGATCAACTCCGGCGAAATTCACGCCATCATGGGCCCCAACGGCTCCGGTAAGTCCACCATGGCCTATGCGCTGGCCGGTCACCCCGATTACGAGATCACCTCGGGTGAGGCCTGGCTCGACGATCAGCTCATCACCGAGATGAGCGTCGATGAGCGCGCCAAGGCGGGCCTGTTCCTCGCCATGCAGTACCCCGTCGAGGTCGCCGGCGTGTCCGTCTCCAACTTCCTGCGCACCGCGAAGACCGCGATCGACGGCCAGGCGCCCGCCCTGCGCTCGTGGGTCAAGGAAATGAAGACCTCCATGGAGAACCTGCGCATGGACCCCGACTTCGCCGAGCGCGATGTCAACGTCGGCTTCTCCGGCGGCGAGAAGAAGCGCCTCGAGATCCTCCAGATGGAGCTCCTGAAGCCCTCGTTCGCTGTCCTCGACGAGACCGACTCCGGCCTCGACGTCGACGCACTGCGCATCGTGTCCGAGGGCGTCAACCGCGTCCACGGCGAGACCGGCTGCGGCGTCATGCTCATCACGCACTACACCCGCATCCTGCGCTACATCAAGCCCAGCCACGTTCACGTTTTCGTCGACGGCCACGTCGCCGCTCAGGGTGGTCCCGAGCTGGCTGACGAGCTCGAAGAGAACGGCTACGACAAGTACCTGGGTCTCTGATCGCCGTGTCGCGAGACTTTACCGCCGCCGAGCTCGACGCGATTCGTTCGGATTTTCCGATTCTGAGTCGCGTCGGGCGCGGCGGCGCGCCCATTGCGTACCTGGATGCCTCCGCGACATCCCAGAAGCCCGCATGCGTCATCGACGCCGAGGCCGACTTCTATCGCCGCAGTAATGGCGCGGTCCACCGGGGCACACACCTGCTTGGCGACGAAGCGACCGACGCATTTGAGAGTGCGCGCGGTGCTCTGGCCTCGTTCGTCGGTGTGTCTGCTGACGAAATCGTCTGGACGAAGAACGCGACCGAGGCGATTAACCTGGTTGCCTTGTCAATCGGTCACGCCTCGCAGGGCATGGGCGGTGCGGAATCGGCGTCGCTGCGCGTGGGACCCGGCGATCGTATCGTCTGCACGCGCGCCGAGCACCACGCGAACATCGTCCCCTGGCAGCAGCTATGCCAGCGTACGGGCGCTGAGCTCGCCTGGCTCGACCTGACGCCGGACGGCCGCATTGACTTGGAGACTCTCTCCGTCATCACGCCGAATACTCGCCTCGTCGCGTTCACCCACGTCTCGAACGTGACCGGCGCCGTTTCACCCGTCGCGGCCGTGAGCGCTGCGGCCCGCGCCGTCGGCGCACTTGTCCTCCTCGATACGTGCCAGTCCAGCGCACACATGGCGCTGAACCTCTCAGAGCTCGACGTCGACTTCGCGGTGTTCTCCTCGCACAAGATGCTCGGCCCCACGGGTGCCGGTGCACTGTGGGGACGTCGGTCGCTCCTGGCGGCGATGCCGCCCGTCCTCACCGGCGGCTCGATGATCGAATGGGTCACCATGGAGGAATCGACCTTCATGGCACCACCCGAGCGTTTTGAAGCCGGATCGCAGCCCGTCGCTCAGGTCGCGGCCTGGTCGCAGGCGCTGCGCTACATGTCGGCGCTCGGCATGGATCGCGTGGAAGCGCACGAGCACGCGCTGACGTCCATGATGCTCGACGGCATCTCCTCGATCGATGGCATCAGGGTTCTCGGCCCAGACTCGGACGTCGATCGCATCGGCGTCGTTGCTTTCGCCGTGGACGGCGTGCACCCCCACGACGTGGGTCAGTTCATGGACTCGGTTGATGTGGCCGTGCGGGTCGGACACCACTGTGCGATCCCGCTGCATACGTTCTTCCAGGTGCGTTCCTCTGCACGCGCATCGGTCGCCCCGACGACCACCGCTGAGGAAATTGAACGCCTCATCGACGGGCTGTCGAAGGTACGCAGCTTCTTCGGTCAGTAGAATTGCACGTGACGGTTGGGTATGAAAGGAAACCATGGGCAGTCTTGAACAGTTGTATCAGCAGGTCATCTTGGATCACGCTCGTGAAAAGCACGGCGCTGGTGACCCGTCGGGCATGGACGCATCGTCCCACCAGGTCAATCCCACCTGCGGTGACGAGGTCACCTTGGGCGTGTCGCTCGATGGTGATCATCTCGCTTCCCTTCAGTGGGAAGGCGACGGCTGCTCGATCTCGCGCGCATCGCTGTCCATGATGACCGATCTGACGCAGGGTAAGTCTGCCGAGGAAATCGGTCGTCTCTACCGGGACATGGAAGTCATGATGCATTCGCGTAATCTCGGCGTCGATGATGAGATCCTCGACGACCTCGGTGACGCTGCCGCCCTGGAATCCACCTCCCAATTCGCTAATCGCGTCAAGTGTGCCCTCCTGGGGTGGTATGCGTTGCGCGACGCAATGGCCAAGTCCGGCATCGATATCTCCACCGCGGGCGAGCCCGCCGATCAGTAAAGGAACAGGAATGAGTAACCCGATGGCTCAGTCTGAGCCGGTCGAGCAGCGCTTCGGCGCACCCGCTTCGGCGCAAGCTCCTAGCGCCGAGGTGCCCACCCGCCAGATCGACGGCACCGACGTCATCGAGCAGGGCACGCTGGCAGCCGAAAACGTGCTCGAGGCCCTCAAGGACGTCATCGATCCCGAGCTGGGTATCAACATTGTCGATCTCGGCCTGGTGTACGGCGTCGTGATCGGCTCTGAAAACCAGGTTCGCCTCGACATGACGCTGACGTCGGCTGCCTGCCCGCTGACCGACGTGATCGAGCGCCAGGCGCAGACGATCCTGTCGGCAGTGACCGACGAGGTGCAGATCAACTGGGTCTGGATGCCGCCGTGGGGCCCGGATCGCATCACGCCCGATGGCCGTGAGCAGCTGCGAGCGATCGGCTTCAACGTCTGAGGCACCTTGATGCACAGTGTCCCCGGAACCGCTCGGTTCCGGGGACACTGGTATACGGCCCCCAATCGGTGTGCTGACATCTCTCGTTCTCCAGTGTCAGTAGATTCGGTGTTGTGCGTTCCGCTCCTCACACTGTTCCGGTAACCTAATGTGAGTCATGGCATGAAGGAAGGGACCAACACCCATGGAGATGCTCGACAACAACCAGGGCAAGCGCTTGGGAGACTCCCTGCGTGCCACGCTTGACGATGACGCGAAGCTGTCGATTATTAGCGCGCACTTCAGTCTTTTTGCCTATGGAGAGTTACGCGAGGAACTTGAGCGCCTTGACTCCGTGCGTGTTCTGTTCAATGAACCGACCTTTATTCGAGACATGAAACGGAGACTGAGCACTCTCGAGTTTGACATTGCCCAACGCGCGCAGGGACAGCGCGAGAAAGCACTCGCGGAATCCAGCTTGGAGCTCACACTTCGTAACAAACTGAACCAACGTGCTCTCGCGCGGGCGTGCGCATCGTGGTTGAGGAAGAAGGTGACGCTACGCTCCGTGCGGCGTGAGAATGTGCTCCAGTATCCGCCGAGTTATGTCATCGAAGGTGCTGCAGTGAGTCCTCACCTTTTTGCGGGGCAGGGTGCTACTTTCACCTTGGAGGGGTTGGGAGTCGCGCGCCGTCCGGACACGCTGACGATGATTACTCACTTTTCGGGGGATGAGGCCAAGGCACAGGTTGAGTTCCTGATGGCGCAGTTTGAGTCCGTATGGGCGAATGATGAGGCAACGTGTGACGTCACCGAGCAGGTCGTCGAGCAGGTGGAGGCGATGTACGCAGACAACGCCCCCGAGTTCATTTATTTCCTGACCCTGTACCACATCTTCCGGCGTTTCCTTCAGGAGACCCGGGACCACAATCCACGTGAAGACACCGGCTTTTTCGATTCGGTGATATGGGGCAAGCTCTACGATTTCCAGAAGGACGCCGTCATCGGGGCGATTCGTAAGCTGGAAAAGTACAACGGCTGCATTATTGCTGACAGCGTCGGCCTGGGGAAGACATTTGAAGCACTCGCCGTCATCAAGTACTACCAGCAGCTCAACAAGAATGTCCTGGTGCTGTGCCCGAAGCGCCTGCGAGAGAACTGGACTCTCTGGATGCAGGCGAGTGATGAGCGTAATCCCTTGGCCGCGGACCGCTTCAATTACAAGGTGTTGAACCATACGGACCTCTCACGTCGGCGCGGCAAGAGCGGGGACACTGACCTAGAACACCTACAGTGGGGCACATTCGATTTGCTGGTCATCGATGAGAGTCATAACTTTCGCAATAAGGCCTCGACCGCAACAAGTTCGAACCGTTACACGCGCCTGATGAATGAGGTCATACGATCCAACGGACGCACGAAGGTGCTCATGCTATCGGCGACCCCGATCAATAATCGTCTCACCGACCTGCGCAACCAGATTGAACTCATCACGGAGGGACGCGATGACTATCTCGAGAAGACTGACGGCATCGGTTCCATCGATGCAGTGATGAGGTTGGCACAAAAGCGCTTCAACCTGTGGAGTTCGCAGGCACATGGACGTCACACGACGCAGAGCTTTGCCGAGTACGTCAACGCCGACTATTTCAAGCTTCTTGATGCCCTGACCATTGCGCGTAGCCGCAAGCACGTGACGAAATACTACGGCACCGAGGCGGGCACATTCCCCAGCCGCCTCGCCCCGCGCAATGTCCAGGAGCCCATTGATTCGCGAGGCGAGCTGCCCCCTATCAGCGAGCTCTACGCAATGATCAGCGACCTGACGTTCGCCCAGTATCAGCTTCTTTCCTATGTGCGTGAGGATGCTCGCCCTGGCTATGAGGTCGATTACCGTGAGGGGTTCGGCAATGACTTCGGCAGTGAACTACATCGTACGAACGCTGTCGCCGTGCTGATGCGGGTCAACCTCCTCAAGCGCATGGAGTCCTCCGTGAGTGCCTTCCGTACGACTCTGAGGCGCGTGCGCAGTTCCTGCGCCGATATCCTGGATCGGCTTGCAGCACTTGAAGCACGAAGCATCGACGATGCTCTCAGTTCCGTCGAGGTCGGATACGGAATTGAGGGTCTCGAGGACGGCCTCGATGATCGGGAAACTGAGATGTTCGAAGTCGGGGCGCAGATTCGCGTCGACTTGCGCGATGTGGACCGCGAGACTCTGTCCATGGACCTGACGCACGACGTCGAGATTCTCGACGAACTGATCGATTATTCCTCCGCAGTGACACCGGATCGAGATGCCAAGCTCGGCGCGTTGAGGACACTCATCATCGAGAAGACCGGCACCGGTCAGATCAATTCGGGTAACAGGAAAGTGCTCGTCTTCAGTGCCTTCGCTGACACCGTTACCTACCTGTATGACCAGTTGGCATCTGATCTACAGCGCAGCCATGGTCTGACGTGCGCGCAGGTGACGGGCACTCGCAATCGCATCACTGGGAAGCGATACGTGCGCGGTAGCTTCGAGGATATCCTCGGTCGTTTCTCGCCCCATTCGAAGGAATGCATCGCTTTCGCGGAACGTGAAGGGCAGATCGATATTATTTTCGCAACGGATTGCATCTCGGAGGGCCAGAACTTACAGGATTGCGATTGCGTCGTCAATTACGACGTGCACTGGAACCCGGTTCGCATCGTGCAACGCTTCGGCCGGGTCGACCGCCTGGGTTCACCGAACAAGTACATTCAGATGGTGACCTTTTGGCCAGACGTCGACCTGGAGTCCTACATCAAGCTTGAGTCACGCGTCAAGGCGCGCATGGCTCTGGGCGATGCGAGTGCCTCCGGTGAGGAGAATCTTCTCACCCCATCAGAGGACATGAACGACTTGGAGTATCGCTCGGATCAGTTGCGCACCTTGCGTAGCGAAACCCTCGATCTCGAAGACATGCGGCGAGGAATGTCGATTACGGATTTTGCGTTGGATGATTTCCGAATCGAGCTGGAGCGCTACATGAACGCTCATCCGGGCATTCTAGAAGGCGCACCGACAGGCTTGCACGCGGTCGTCGATATTCCGGATAGCCTGCGCGCTCAGGTGAGTCCAGGAGTGGTGTTCTGTCTCGAACAGCGTGGAGACACCGGTGATAGCAGTCGTGTAACCGCGCCGCTCTCTTTGATTTACGTGCCAAGGGACGCAACGGGCGCACGGGTGTTGTCCCACCCAACGTACTCCCTGGACCTGCTCAGGCAGCTGTGCGAGGGACGTCATGAGCCCCTGGACGCCCTGTGTGCACAATTCAATCGAGATACACGTGATGGTGAGGACATGAGTGTGTACTCGGCTCTGCTGGCGCAGGCTGTCGCAACGGCGATCACGCAGGGAGAAGCAACGACCCTCGAATCGCTGTTGACACCGGGAGTGATCTCCCGCGGAGCCGCGTCAGAAGCAGACTTTTCTCTGGTGAGCTTTGTGGTGCTCCTATGAGCTCCATCGACTGGGCTTCGACGCTGGCCATGCCGCCCGGTGTACGCCGTTTCGAGCGTACGATTCCCACGCATGCGCTGGAGCGCGAGGCCGAACTGACGCGCACGCAGTGCGACGGCCTGGGCAAAATCACCGGGCTGACTCTCCTGGGTGTCGTACAGGAGGGCACGACTGGCATTCCCGCGGCAACAGCGATGGGCCGCCGTATCGATGCGGTGTTGTTCTTGTGGGCGTCCCTCGGTAACACGCGAGCGCTCGAATCGACTGCCACCATTGTGCACGGATGTTTCCCGCATCCCTCAGTCCTGATACAGGAGAACACCCGCGGAGACGTCTGTGTTTCTGCTGCACTCACGTCGCGCAGGAAGCGTGCAGCAGGGTTGAGCGTCGATGCCATGGAGGTGGACACCAGTGTCGGTTTGTGGCGACGCACGCAGCAGGGGAAGGCGTTCTTGTCCTCGTTGGCTTTCGATACCCTTGATCAGCGCTCGCTGGCTCATCTCACCGCGGACATGATGGCGAGAATTCGCTTGGCTCGCGTCGCTCATCTCGTTGGCTTCTATCCTGATCCGGAGCTGTGCCGTAGCCCGGATGTGGTGGCGTTGATCGAGTGCTTGCTTGAGCGTCAGAGCAGGCAAGATCGGCTGCGTGCGCAGTGGAAGGCACGCGGAACCACGCAGCGCGAGCGTCTACGGTTACGAATTCCTCTCGCCGAGGCGATGAGCCAGACGAAAGCAGCTATCGAAGAGTTAACGAGGCGTTGTGGACCTTAACGCCCTCAGCGCCCGAGCCTCTCACGCACGAGCTGCGCGACCTTACGACGAAGGATCTTACCCATCTGGTTGCGCGGCAGTTCGGCGATGACGACCAGCTGGCGGGGGAGAGCGTAGTGGGCGATGGTCTTTTCCGCCCAGGCACGCACTTCCTCAAGAGTCAGTGGTGCACTGCCGTCTTCCATGATGATCGCGGCGGCAACTTCTTCGGTTGCATCGTTCACGGGAACTCCGACAACGGCGACGTCGGACACCGCCGGATGGGATCGGATCGCTGCCTCGACCTGGGAGGGGTAGACGTTGAAGCCTCCCGATAGAATCAGTTCCTTTTTGCGGTCAGCCATCGAGATGAAGCCGTCGCTGTTGACCCCGATGTCACCGGTCTTGAACCACCCCTCGGAGGTAAAGACGCGCGCACTCTCCTCGGGTGCGTCCAGGTATCCATCGAATACCTGCGGGCCGCGCACGATGATCTCGCCGGGCTGCCCGTCCTCAACATCGACCGTGTCGTCCTCGAGAGAGACAAGGCGTAGCTGCGTCGACGGGAACGGTACGCCAAGGACGCCGTGGCGGCGCTTGTCCGACAGGGGAGCGCCCGTCAGGACAGGTGCGGTTTCCGAAAGGCCATAGCCTTCGACGATCATGCCACCCGTGGTTTTCTCCCAGTCATCTGCAAGCGTGGTTGATAGAGGCATAGCTCCGGCGACCGCGTATCGGATGGAGGTGATGTCGGTATTTGTCTTGTGAGCCTGGCGCAGGATGCGCTCGAACATCGGCGGCACGCCCACAAAGAACGTGATGGGACGTCGCTTGTGCGCGTCGAGTGCCATCTGCGCATCGAACTTCGGCAGCAGCACCTGGGTGGCAGCCTTACGCACCGAGGCGCACAGGAAGAATGTCAGGCCGAAGGCGTGGAAGTAGGGGAGTAGGGAGAAGAACGTTTCGGCGCCCTCGTGCAGCTTCCACACCCAGAACATGCACTGGTTGACGTTGACTCCGATATTGCGGTGGGTGAGCGGCGCGGACTTCGGCACGCCGTTGGTGCCCGAGGTGTGCAGGATGACTGCGCGGTCGTCGCCGGTTGGTAGCGGGTGGCTCGGATCAATCGGCGCGGACGAGGCCGTGGCGCGGTCCCAGGAGCGTGTCTGCGCGGGGACGGAACCACGCAACTGATTGCGCGTCTGCCGTGCGCGGGCGACGGGCAGACGAAGAAGCACACGCTGTGACATCGGCATACCGTGCGAAATATCGACCGTAAACACCGTGTCGAGAACATCGAGCGGGTAGGCGTCCACACACTTTTCCCACACGATTGCAACCCTGCCGCCGTGGCGTGCCAGCTGCCCCGCAATCTCCGAGGCCGGAGCCAGCGGATTGTGCTGTGCAGCGACAGCTCCGATACGCATGCACGCGTAGAAAGCAACGAATGCCTGCGGACAGTTGGGAAGCGCGATGGCCACCGTGTCGCCGGAGCGAACCCCGGCCTCGTGCAAGACTTGCGCGGCCTTGAGCACCTGCTCGCGCACCTGAGCATACGTGGTCGTTGCACCAAAGTAATCGAGGGCAATTCGATTGGGATACAGACGCGCCGCATTATCCAAGAGGCTGTAGAGCGACTCGTCCGGCACGGGTACCTCGTAGGGGACCGCGTCGTACATGTCGTGGGCTTGCTCGACGATGCTGCGTGTCATGACTTCCTCCTGGGAATCGGCGAATCCAATTGTACCGATACGCAGAATTCCTTACACCTGCGATGCCGACCACGTATCGCACGTGGAAATATCTCCGGAGTCGAGGCCGCGCTGCAGCCAGGTCGCGCGTTGATCGGCACTGCCATGGGTCCAGGTCTCGGGATTGGACGTGCCCTGGTACTTGGTTTGCAGGCGGTCATCGCCGATAGCCTGCGCGGTCTGCAGGGCACCCCGAACCTGATCGGCGGTCGGGGTCTTCAGGTAGGGCGTACCCGTTGACGGATCAGGAGTATTTGACGCCCAGTGCATCCACACCCCCGCGTAGCAGTCCGCCTGAAGCTCCGAGCGCACACCCGCACCCTGAGCGCCAGTCTCGCGCGTGTCGTGAGCGCGGAAGACCCCCTGTAGATTCTGGATGTGGTGGCCCCACTCGTGGGCAACGACGTACTCCTGCGCAAGCACCGAATCGGAGGCGCCATACTGAGAGACCATGTCGTTGAAGAAACCGAGATCCAGATACACGGTCGAATCACCGGGGCAATAGAACGGCCCCACGGCACTCGTCGCGTTCCCACAGGCGGTCGATACCGAATCCGTGAAGATCTGAAAGTCAGGAAGCTCGTAGGTCACGCCGGTCCCCTGATCGGCCAGCTGCGTCTTCCAGACGGCGTCAAGAGACTGTGCGGTCGCAACCATTCGACACTCGACGCGCTCGTTTGCATCCTTTCCTGTCTGACACGATGAGACATCCACCGACGAGGAGGACGAGGAGGACGAGGAGGAGGTCTGCGGTGACGATGACAGGAGAGCGGTGAGATCGATCCCCGTGAAGTAGGAAAAACCGAGGATCAGCAGGACACCGAGAATCGATCCGCCGCCGGCCCCTGCAATCTTGCGTCCCGCTCCCGAGGTGCCGACACGGGACGGATCCAAGTGGATATTGTCGTTAAAGCTCATGAATGCTCCCGGGAGTTAGCGGCGTCGGCCGGCTTCGTAGCGGCCGAGCATGTCGGAACGGAACTCATCAAAACAACCGTCCTCAATGGATGCGCGAATACCATCCACGAGGCGCAGTGTGAACCACTCGTTGTGAATGGTGGCCAGCGTCGCTGACAGGATTTCCTTCGCCTTGAAGAGGTGATGGATGTATGCGCGCGTGTAGTGGGTGCAGGTGTAGCACCCACAGCCATCGACGAGGGGCGAGAAGTCACGCTTGAAGCGCGCATTCGTGATGTTGAAACGACCGTCGGGGGTGTAGATCGCAGCGTTACGTGCGACGCGTGAAGGATTCACGCAGTCGAAGGTATCCGCGCCCGCCGCGACACCCGCAAAAAGATCCTCCGGTTCGGAGATCCCCAGGAGATGGCGAGGGCGATCCTCGCCGAGCTCCTCGCACACCCACGACACAATCGTGCCGAGGTTTTCCTTCTCGAGGGCTCCTCCTACGCCAAAGCCGTCGAAGCGCTGACCATCGACGTCCATATCGGCCATCGTGCGAGCGGCCAGACGGCGTAGATCCTCCCACTGGGCACCCTGAATAACGCCCCACAGCTGCTGATACGGCTTGTGGGAGCGTTCCTCGGTGAGGCGCTTGTGCTCGGCGAGGCAGCGCGCCGCCCACGCGTGCGTTCGCTTGAGTGATTCCTCCTGGTAGGAGCGCGGGTGAAGAAGGCTCGTGAGCTCATCGAACGCAAACATGATGTCGCTGCCGAGCTGATGCTGGATCCCCATCGATACCTCGGGGTTGAAACGGTGCTTCGACCCGTCGATGTGGCTGGAGAAGATCACGCCGTCGTCGTCCACGACTGCGTTCGAGGCCTTGATGGCCTGCATTTGGACGGCGGGATCCGTTGGGTCGGCTTGCCCAGAAAACTCCTGTGAGAGCACCTTTTTGAAGCCCGCGCCGAGCGACAACACCTGAAAACCGCCGGAATCGGTGTACGTCGGACCCGACCAGTTCATGAACTGGCCGAAACCACCCGCCTCGTCGACGATGTCGGATCCGGGCTGCAGGTAGAGATGGTAGGCGTTCGCCAGCACTGCCTGGGCACCCAGACCGCGGACCATCTCGGGGGTCAGTGCCTTAACGTTTGCCTTCGTACCGACGGGGATGAACGCGGGGGTGCGAATATCACCGTGCGCGGTATGAACGACGCCGGTTCGTCCCAGGCCTCCGTGCGCTTCCAGACGTGTGCCGATCGTAAATCCGCGGTCAGGGGAGTGGCCGCCCGACGAGGCCGGGGCTTCGAACGGCGTGAGCTGCTCAGCAGCGGGGGAGGAGAGCCAGTTGTCCTTCATCGATCAAAGACCTCGTCCTTCTTCAGCCCTTCGGTACGACGGATGGCGGCGATCACCGGATAAGTGACGGGGAGGAGAATAACCTCGAGGAGCACCTTGTAGAAGTATCCGGTGACCGTGTAGTTGATGAAGTTGCCCAGCGTCATCTCACCGTAGAACAGGATCGTACAGAACAGAATGGTATCCGCGGCCTCGCCGACGACCGTCGAGCCGATGAGTCGGGCCCACAGGTGCTTCGTTCCCCAGCGACGACGGATCCACACGAGCACGTAGGAGTTGAGGAGCTGGCCAGCCAGGTAACCGGCGAGAGATGCCACGACCGCGCGCCACACGACGCCGAGAACCGCAGCGAACGCCTCCTGGTTTTCGTAATCGGGCGCGGGGGGCAGGTACTGGACGATAAAGAAGGTCAGGGACGCGAGGAACGAGGCGACAAAACCCATGATGATGACGCGCCGCGCGCGTGCAAATCCGTACACTTCCGAGAGCACATCGCCGATGATGTACGTCAGCGGGAAGAGGACCGCACCTCCGTCAAAAATGAGATAGTGCGTGGACGTGCCGAGCATAAACGGCTTGGTCGCGGCGATATTGGAAATGAGCAGCAGCGCCACGAAGGCGACGGAGATGATGTCAAGGGCGCGCGTAGGGCGCGCCGATCCAGACGGAATGGGGCTGTCGGACATGGTGTGAAAACCTCGTAGATTGATTCAAAGAAAAGGGTGATACCCAGCATCCATTGTGCCTGCTGACCGTGCCGTTGCGCGCATCGGGAGGGCTCACGGCGTGGGTTGATTCGCCCACAGGCACCCGTCCCTCTACTCTTGGAGGGTGATTAACGTCCAGGATTTCTCATTGCGTATCGGTGCCCGTGAGCTCGTCAACCACGCAAGTTTCCGTGTCGATAAAGGCATGTGCATTGGTCTGGTCGGCCGTAACGGCGCCGGTAAGACCACGACGATGCGCTTCCTCGCAGGCGAGGCCGATCGCGGGGGCGCCGCCGAGCACACCGGAACCATCACGTCCAACGGCACCGTCGGCTACCTCGCACAGGACACTCACGTCGGTGACCCACAGATGAAGGCCCGCGATCGCATTATCTCTGTGCGCGGCATCGACTCGATCATCGCGCGCATCCGCAAGGCCGAACACGAGATGTCGACGACCGAGGGCGCGCGGCAGCAGCGTGCCATGGAGCGCTACGTCAAGCTCGATCAGCAGTTCACGAACTCCGGAGGGTGGGCTGCCAACGCCGAGGCGGCGCAGATCGCTCATTCCCTTGGTCTCGAGGATCGCGTCCTCGACCAGACCCTCGATACCCTCTCCGGCGGCCAGCGTCGCCGCGTCGAGCTGGCACGCGTGCTCTTCTCCGATGCAGATGTACTCCTCCTGGATGAGCCCACGAATCACCTCGATCACGACTCGATCGTGTGGTTGCGTGACTGGATTAAGACGTTCCCCGGCGGCGTCATGATCATCTCCCACGACGTCAAGCTCCTCGGCGACACGGTCAACCAGGTGTTCTACCTCGATGCAAACCGCGCCCAGATCGACATCTACCACCTCGGGTGGGCGGCGTACCTTAAGCAGCGCGAGGAAGACGAACGTCGTCGGCGCAAGGAGCGCGCCAATGCGCTGAAGAAGGCCGAGCATCTCAAGGCGCAGGGCGAAAAGATGCGTGCCAAGGCAACAAAGGCCGTGGCCGCCCAGCAGATGCTGCGCCGTGCTGAGGAGCTGTTCGCCCAGGCCGGACAGGAAGCCACGCAGGAAAAGGTGGCGCGTCTGCGTTTCCCAGATCCCGCTCCCTCCGGGCGAGTTCCCCTGACCGCCGAAGGACTCTCCAAGTCGTACGGCTCGCTCGAAGTGTTCACAGGCGTGGATCTCGCCATCGACCGCGGCTCCAAGGTGGTTGTGCTCGGCCTGAATGGCGCAGGAAAAACGACGCTGCTGCGCCTTCTCTCCGGCATCGAGGAGCCGGACTCGGGACGCGTCGTGCCCGGACACGGACTCAAACTCGGATACTACGCCCAGGAGCACGAGACCCTCGACGACACCCGCACGATTCGAGAGAACATGGCTGAGGCCGCCCCCACGCTCGACGACACCCACGTGCGCAACATTCTCGGACAGTTCCTCTTCCAAGGCGACGACGTTGAGAAGCCCGTCTCCGTCCTCTCCGGCGGCGAGAAGACACGCCTCGCCCTGGCGACCCTCGTCGTCTCGGGCGCCAACGTCCTGCTGCTCGACGAGCCAACCAACAACCTCGATCCAGCATCGCGCGAGGAGATCCTTGCCGCTCTGCGCGACTATGAGGGGGCCGTCATTCTCGTCACCCACGATCCCGGTGCGGTCACGGCCCTGAATCCTGAGCGTGTCCTGCTTCTTCCGGACGCAGATGAGGATCTGTGGGACGACAGCTACCTCGACCTCGTCACCCTCACCTGACAGCGACACTTCTCCATCCCCTCGTTCGGTGCCGCGGGGACGACAAAGGCCGGGACTGGAAAAACCAGCCCCGGCCTCGTCACGATGATCAGAGCACCTTGGAGAAGAACTCCTTGGTACGCTCCGACTGTGGGTTGTCGATGACCTCGGCGGGAGCTCCGGCCTCGACGATCACTCCGCCGTCCATAAAAACGACCTGATCGGCGACCTCGCGGGCGAACCCGATTTCGTGGGTAACGACCGCCATCGTCATGCCGGAGGCGGCCAGATCCTGCATGACCTGGAGAACCTCGCCGACGAGTTCGGGATCAAGCGCGGACGTGGGCTCGTCGAAGAGCATGATCTCCGGATCCATCGCCAGCGCGCGGGCAATCGCCACACGCTGCTGCTGGCCACCCGAGAGCTCGGCCGGGTAGTGGTCCGCACGATCGGCCAGACCCACGCGATCGAGGAGCTCGAGTGCCTGCGTGCGCGCCTCACTCTTCGAGCGCTTGAGAACCTGAATCGGGGCCTCCATGACGTTTTCGAGTGCCGTCTTGTGCGGGAAGAGATTGAAGCGCTGGAACACCATGCCGATACGGGAACGCTGGGCCGCGATCTCCTTATCGTGACGCTCATGTAGCACACCGTGGTCGTCTTCGCGGTAGCCGAGCAACTCGCCGTCGACGAACACGCGACCGGCACTGATGTCCTCGAGCATGTTCAGGCAACGCAGGAGCGTCGACTTGCCGGAGCCCGAGGGACCGAGGATCACGCATACCTCGCCGGGAGCGATATCCAAATCAATACCCCGCAGGACGTGCAGGTCGCCGAAGAACTTGTGGACTCCGCGCACGGAGACCATGGGCGTCGTGGTCGTCATGGTGTCACATCCAGAAACTTGAGCTTAGTGGTGTGCGTCTCGTCCTCGTTGTCGGCCTTCGAGGACTCGGTGGGGGATTCCGCAGCCGCATTATCGCGGCGTTCGAAACCCTTGCCATAGTACTTTTCGATAAAGGACTGAATCCACATCAGGAGGCTCGTGATCACGAGGTACCAGATTGCCGCAGCGATGAGGAGGGGCACGGGCGCAAACGTCGCCTGGCCACGCTGACGCGCAATGAACGTGAGCTCGAGGGTGAAGGGAATCGCCGACACCAAAGAGGTCGTCTTGAGCATCGAAATCGTCTCATTGCCGATCGGCGGGACAATCACGCGCATCGCCTGCGGCAGGATGATGCGGCGGAAGATCGTTACGCGCGGCATGCCCAGAGCGGTCGCAGCCTCCCACTGGCCCTTCGAGACGCTCAACAGACCGGCGCGCATGATCTCAGCGAGGTAGGCACCCTCGTTGAGGCCCAGGCCGATGAAGGCCATCCAGAACGGGGTGAAATAGGTGGCCGTATCGAAGCTCAGCTCCCAGCCCCACAGCGAACCGAGGAACGGCACGCCGAAAGACAGCGTCGGGTACAGCGTGGGCAGCAGCGACCAGAAAATTAGCTGCGTGTAGATAGGTGTTCC
Source organism: Pauljensenia sp. 27098_8_83 (assembly GCF_041432695.1). Taxonomy (NCBI): domain Bacteria; kingdom Bacillati; phylum Actinomycetota; class Actinomycetes; order Actinomycetales; family Actinomycetaceae; genus Pauljensenia; species Pauljensenia sp. 27098_8_83. The sequence goes on from NZ_JAPWAD010000002.1 coordinate 28,758, forward strand.
GCGGAAGAACCAGATGTAGGCCATCGCCACCCAGCGTAGGACTGGGTTCACGGACTGACGCATAATCGCCATCGTGATCGCGAGCACGGTGCCGACCACCATTGCGAGGACCGTCAGAATGATCGTGAAGAGCACGCCCTGCATGATCGAACGCGAGAACAGCCACTGGAAGACGACCTGCCACTGGAAGTTTGCGTTCGTGATGAGAGCGTGGGCGGCCATCGCTGCGAGAATCGCGGCGACGATTGCGCTCGCCCACCTCCCCGGGCGGGGGACCGGTTTTGCGTCGATCAGCTCGACGCCGTCTTTGATGATTGCCATGAGAGCCTCAGTCGTTCGTCGCCGGGTTCAGCTCGGCGGTGGTCAGGGCTGCGTCCTGAGCGCCATAGGTGGACAGGATATCCTTGAGGTAGCCGTTGTCCATCAGGTATTGCATGGCCTTCTGGACGGCCTGTGTCAGTTGTTCGTCGTTCTTGCTCAGGGCCACGCCCTGCGGTGCGGATTCGATGACGTCGCCGACCTGCTCGATCTTGCCGCTCGAGAGATTTGCGGTGTAGCCGATGACCGTCGAGTCAGCAAAGGTTGCGTCGTACTGGCCGCCGATGACCTTCGTGGTGATATCGGTCTGTAGGTCGTGCGGCATGATCGTGATCTTGTCCTTGCCGTCGGCTACGCACTTGTCCGACAGTTCGGTTGCGTAGTCTTCCTGCGCGGTACCGGTCTGCACACCGATCGTCTTGCCGCAGGGGTTGGTCGGATCGAAGTTCTTCGGGTTGCCCGCAGCGACGCCGTAGGCGGAGCCCACCTGCACGTAGGAAATCAGGTTTGCCTGCTCCTCACGCTCGGAGGTGATCGTGAAGGACGAGATGCCGACGTCGAACTTGGTGCCCAGTGCCGGGATGATCGTCGGGAACTCCGCGTGGCTGGTCGTTCCCTCACTGAGGCCCATGACCTTGGCCAGTGCCTTGTTGATGTCGACGTCGTATCCCTGCGGAGTCTGTGAGTCGTCACCGAGGAATTCGGCGGGGGCATAGTCGGCAGATGCACCATTTCGCAGCGTGCCGCGCGCCTTCACCTCGTCTGGAACCAGGGCAGCGATCTCGTCAACGGTCGGAATCTTCGACACGTCGTACGAGGTCGTGGCTGCGGTGGTCGCCGATGTGTCCGAGCCGCTGGTCGACGAGCTGGTCGACGTCGGGTCCGCGCAAGCGGTGAGCGGGAGAGCAGCGGCAGCTGCGAGTGCGATGAGGGCGTGAGCCTTCGAGATGGTCATGATGTGCCTTCCGATGGGAGTGGGTCAAAGCCCGTGATTGCTACCATTATGCACCCATATGCACATAAATGCATATTATGCGTGGTGCGTCACGAGTCAGTTGACGCTGGGGTTCAGGTCTGCGGTTGTGAGAGCCGCATTATCGGCACCGTAGGTGGCCAGGATGTCTGTCAGGTAGCCGTTGTCCATCAGGTACTGCATGGCCTTCTGGACTGCTTCGGTGAGCTGGGCATCATCCTTTGCGACCGCAATGCCCTGAGGTGCAGATTCGAAGGTCTCGCCGATCTGTTCGATCTTGCCGCCCGACTGGGCGCTCGTGTAGCCAATGACGGTAGAGTCGGCGAGCGTCGCGTCATACTGTCCACCAATGAGCTTGGTGGCAATGTCAGTCTGAAGCTCGTGGGGCATGACAGTGATCTTGCTCTTTCCTGCTGCGACGCATTCGTCAGAGAGGGTGGCGGCGTATTCCTCCTGGGCTGTTCCAGTCTGAACGGCAATCGTCGTCCCGCACGGATCGCTGGGGTTGAAGTTCTTCGGGTTGCCGGCAGCGACGCCCCATGCGGATCCAACGTTGAGGTAGGACACCATGTTGACCTGCTGTTCCCGATCGGTTGTGATGGTGAAAGACGAAATGCCGACATCAAACTTGGTCCCGAGGGCGGGGATGATCGTTGGGAACTCAGAGTGCTTAGTTTCCCCGCTACTGAGGCCCATGACCTTCGCGAGCGCCTTATTAATATCGATGTCGTAGCCGATCGGCGTCTGCCCGTCGGTGTCCATGAACTCTGCAGGGGCGTAACCGGTCGAGGCTCCATTGCGCAGGGTGCCCCGCTTTTTGACATCGTCTGGGACAAGCGCTGCGATCTCGTCGACTGTGGGGATCGAGGAAACATCGTATGACGTCGTGCTCGATGCGGTCGCCGTCGTTGTCGCACCTCCCGAGCCTGTGCTCGTTGTTGGGTCCGCGCACGCCGTCAGGGCTGTTGCGGCACTGGCTATGGCGAATGTGGCGAAAATTGTCTTCGTATGCATGATTATGTTCCTCGGTATCCGTGTGTCAGCGAAACTGTGTGCTCAATATGCAACCACATGCATAGTATGCATTATGTGGTCGTCTCGGATAGTGGATACACAAGTGGGCAAGCACTCAGTGCTTGCCCACTTGGAACAGTTGCTCAGTTGCCCCGCAGTGCACGGCGCGACGGCTTGGCGCGGAGTGGATCGATCCCCTTCGGGATCGGCGGCTCGCCCGAGCGCAGAGCGTTGATGCGTGCGGAAACCTGGGGGACCTCTTCGGGGGTCAGGACGTTCTTAAGTTTACGCAGCTCGCGCTGGAGATCCTTGAGGGCGATCTGCCCATCCTCGCGGCCCACCTGAATCTGATGAACCGGAACGTTGCGCATCACCTTGGTCACTCGCTTTGCTTCCGCTTGCAGAAGCGGACGAACGCGCGAGGCGGGACCTTCGGAGATGAGAACAACTCCGGCGCGTCCAACGATGCGCCAAACAAGATCCCGCTCGCGGGTAAACGCAATAGGCTGCTCGGGGATGACCCAGCCCCGCTGGATTTGGGACAGGGCGACCTTGACGGCTCCCGCAGTATCTTCGACCTGTGAGAACAGAGCCCGGCGCGCTAGGAAGCTCAGAAGGGCAAGAGCTGCGGTGAGCGAGCCCATGAGGCCAACGACAAGCCAGCCAATCCACGAGGTGTTGGACAGCCAGGCCACCAGCATGAAGATAGTGATCACCACAGCGGCTGTTCCGAGAAGCATCCACGGGAGCGCAGGGTATGTGCGTGCGGTCAGGCGGTACGCATCGAGGATGTTCTGATAGAAGCGCCTCTTAGCGGGGGGATTCGATTCACTCATAGCGTCATTATTCTACGCGGAGAAGATAAGTAAAAGCGCTCGCGTCCGACCAGGTACTTTATAAAATGAGTTGCATCACATTATGCGGATTTGGACAATGGGAACATGAAAATCGGCGGATATGACATTGGACAGGTCTTTCACATTGGGAGCAATGGTCCATTGTGGAGGACGCGCACCGACGCAGGCGATGCATTGGTCGCGCTACGCTCCCCTCGAGAGGGGGAGCACAACCTTGCGCGTTGGAAAGCGTGGGCATCCATCAGCTCGCGCCATGTCGTTACCCTGCGCGATGTCGTGCGCTCGGATGACGGCCGGTGGGCAATCGTCGAAGACTATGTGCGCGGACGAACTCTCGATTCTGAACTCGGTTCGGCTGACCTCCGCCCGATTGCAACGCGGCGTCAGATCGTCCACGGGATCGCGGCTGGCCTCAGCGCGTTACACGCCGCCGGAATCGCGCACGGGGACCTGACGCCAACGAACATCATCATCACCCCCGAAGGTCGAGCCGTCATCATCGACCTCATCGACGAAATCGGTGACGGCGAAGGGACCCCCGGGTGGAGTCTCGAGACATCAGGGATGGCGGGAGACCGACAGTGTCTCCGTCAGATCGCCACACTCCTGAACATGGACGAAGAGCTGGAGCTTTTAGGTTTCTCTGACTCGTCGTCAGGGCACGCAGATGCGACCCCGACGGTTACCGAAGCGGATGAGCACGTCATCTTGCGCGAGCCCGTCGATCCCGAACGCATCATCGCTCAACTGCGGGCTGCCGCACTGCGCGAAGACACAGTAACTGAATATGACGAGGGTGACTTCTCGCAGGATATGCGTCACCGCAGAGGCGCGAGGCGAATTGGGAGACGGTGGCGGGTGAGTATTCTCGCCGGAGGCCTCGTTGTGATCATGGCAGGTCTGGCCATCATGGCGTATGGGACGTGGCGCGGCACGTCACAGGCCAGAGGCGGCGCTCCCAGCACACAATCGTCGGGCCCGGAGACTTCCTCGCCCGCCCCATCCAGCATGTGTGAACCGGCTGCCCTCACCGATCTCATTAGTCGTGCAATCGCGACGCGTGATCATGCCGTCGTGGACGGTGACGCCTCTGCTCTCGACTCGGTACTCGGGGGCGAACTGCTCGAGCAGGATACGAGCCGAATCGACACGATGCGCTCGCAAGGTGTTCGCGTCGCGGCCCTCTCTTCGACGATTGACAATGTCGCTGTGCTCTCCTGTGAGCAGGGAGCAATCGATGTGGGTGCAACACTCACCGTCCAGTCATCTCAGGTGTGCCGCGCGGATGAATGCGAAAACCGCGATACGCCAGAAGTGACAGATCTCGTTATCCGCGTTGATCCCGTGTCTGGCAAAGTTGTCAAAGCGCAGCCGGTCACTGCAGACGATGGACAGAGCGATACGGCGCCGGGTTCTGCCGGGTAGCGTCACATACTGATGGGGTGGGCCTGCTACGCAGACCCACCCCATCACGGGTGATAAGCGGTGATCAGAGACCCAGGTCGGCCTCGAACGCGCCTTCCTCGAGACGCTTCTTCACATCCATCAGGAAGCGAGAGGCGTCCGCACCGTCCACCAGGCGGTGGTCGTAGGACAGCGACAGGTACACCATCGAGCGAATCGCGATCACGTCAGCGCCATCGGCACCCTTCATGACCACGGGGCGCTTCACGATAGTGCCAACACCCATGATCGCAGTCTCCGGCATGTTGAGGACCGGGGTGTCGAAGAGGGCACCGCCCGAACCGGTGTTCGTCACGGTGAACGTGGAACCGGACAGCTCGTCAGGGCCGACCTTCGAGTCGCGGGTGCGAGCAGCCAGGTCGTTGATCGATGCTGCGATACCAGCGATGTCCTTGTCACCGGCGTTCTTGATGACGGGAACCAGCAGACCTCGCGGCGTGTCAACGGCAATACCCACGTGCTCGTGATCGAAGTACGTGACCTCCTTGTCGTTGATGGTCGCGTTGATCTTCGGGTGATAGGCGAGAGCTTCCGTTGCAGCCTTGACGAAGAAGGGCAGGAACGTCAGCTTCGTGCCGTGCTTGGCCAGGAAGGCGTCCTTGGAGTGCGCACGAAGAGCGGCGACCTTGGTGACGTCAACCTCAATGACCGTGGTCAGCTGAGCGGCAGTCTGCAGCGACTCGACCATGCGGCGGGCGATCGTCTGACGCAGACGCGACATCTTCTCGGTCGTGCCGCGCAGCGGCGAGGGCTCACGGACGACTGCAGGCTGCGTGGCGGCCGGAGCTGACGGCGCGGCGGGAGCCGCGGGCGCTGCAACTGCGGCGCGGGCAGCAGCAGCGGCAGCCTCGATGTCTTCGCGACGGATGCGGCCACCGACACCGGTGCCCGATACTGTTGTCAGATCGACGCCGAGCTCGCGAGCAAGCTTGCGCACGATGGGCGTGACGTACGCGGAGCCGGTCACGGCGGCGGGGGCCTCGACGACCGGGGCAGCAGAAGCCGTCTGCGCCAGAGTCGAGGCATTCGGGAACGGATCCACCGGCGCAGCCGGGGCTGCGGGAGCTGCCGGTGCTGCGGGTGCCGCGGGAGCTGCCGGTGCTGCGGGTGCCGCAGGAGCCGCAGCCTGTGCTGCCGACGCGGCGGTCGGGGCCGACGACGAGATAATCGCAACGACCGTGCCGACCTCGACGGTCTCATCCTCGGGAACGCGAATCTCCGCGAGGAAACCGGCGACGGGGGAAGGAACCTCAGAGTCAACCTTGTCCGTCGACACCTCGAGCAGCGGCTCGTCGGCGTCAACTGCGTCGCCCACGGACTTCAGCCACGTGGTGACGGTGCCCTCGGTGACGGATTCGCCCAGAGCAGGCATACGCACCTCGGTGCCCTGCGCGGGAGCCGCAGCGGGTGTGGGAGCAGGAGCGGCAGCGGGTGCCGACGCAGCCGGGGCAACCGGAGCCTCGACGGTGGCGGCAGCAGGGGCGGCGGGGGCAGCCGAGGCCTCGGAAGCGTCGCCGATGCGCGCGATTTCGGTGCCGACCTCGACGGTCTCATCCTCGGGGACCAGGATCTCCAGCAGAACGCCGGCGACGGGGGAGGGGACCTCAGAGTCGACCTTGTCCGTGGACACCTCAACGATGGGCTCGTCGAGCTCGACGGTGTCGCCGACCTGCTTCAGCCACGTGGTGACGGTGCCCTCGGTGACGGATTCGCCCAGAGCGGGCATGGTCACTGAAGTTGCCATTGTGTGTTCTCCTATAAAAAATTTCGGTCAGTTGTGGACGTGGAGCGGCTTACCGGCCAGTGCCATAGCCGCTTCGCCAATCGACTCATTCTGGCTGGGGTGCGCGTGGATGAGGGAAGCGACGTCAGAGGGGTACGCCTCCCAGTTCACCATGAGTTCGCCCTCACCAATCTGTTCGCCGATGCGCGCACCGATGCCGTGGAAGCCCACGATCGGACCGCCCTCAACCGAGACCAGCTTGATGATGCCCGACGTGGCCAGGATAGACGACTTTCCGTTTCCAGCGAGGTTGTACTCGACCGTACGCACCTGATCGCCAAACTTTTCGCGTGCCTGCTTTTCGGTCATGCCGACAGAGGCGATCTCCGGCTCGCAGAAGGTCACGCGCGGGATGTTGATATCCGCCTGCATCGTCGGGTTCAGGCCGGCGATTTCCTCGGCGACGAAGATGCCCTGCATGAAGCCGCGGTGAGCGAGCTGGAGACCGGGGACGATGTCGCCGACTGCGTAAATGTTGCCAACGCCAGTGTGCAGGCGGTCGTTGGTGATCACGAAGCCGCGGTCCAGCGTGATTCCAGCCTGCTCGTAGCCCAGGCCCTCGGTGACGGGGCCGCGGCCGACGGCGACCAGGAGGACGTCAGCGTCGAAAGCCTTGCCGTCTTCGGTTTGAACGTGAACACCCTGCTCATTCTGCGTAGCCGAGGCGAAGCGGGTGTTCGTGTGGAACTTGATGCCGCGCTTGCGGTAGGCGCGCTCGAGCTGCTTGGAGATGGCCTCGTCCTCGTTGTTGGCGAGGTGGGGCAGGGCTTCGATGATCGTGACCTCAGCGCCGAAGCTACGCCACACGGAGGCAAACTCGAGGCCGATGACGCCGCCGCCGAGAATCACGACGGAGGAGGGAACCCAATCCATCTGGAGCGCCTGATCGGAGGAAATGACGCGGCCGCCGATCTCGAGGCCGGGAATCGAACGCGAGTAGGAGCCGGTGGCCAGAACGATGTTGCGGCCGGTGATGCGCTGGCCGCCTACTTCGATGGTGTTCGCATCAGCGAGGCGACCCCAGCCGGAGATGACCTCGACGTCACGGGACTTGAGCAGACCCTGCAGACCCTTGTAGAGGCCGGAGATGACAGAGTCGCGGTACTTGCCGACCTGAGCCATGTCGATACCGTTAAAGGTGGAGGCCACGCCGAACTTGGCAGACTCGCGAACGGCGTCGGCGGTCTCTGCGGCGTGCAGGTACGCCTTCGTGGGAATGCAGCCGCGATGCAGGCAGGTGCCGCCCACCTTGTCGCCGTCGATGAGGGCGACCTTCATTCCGAGCTGTGCAGCGCGCAGGGCGGTCGCGTAGCCACCGGAACCCGCACCCAGAATGACGATGTCGTAGGTCGATTCGCTCAAGGTTTAAAACTCCTCGTTGATGAGCCGGAGCTCAGATGGTTGTTTTCATGGCGGGCCTCACGGTCCTTATAGGCCTATTGTCCCACGTTTGGGCAATACTGTCTTGAAGCTCAGTGTTTCATCCCGGTGTATCAGGCCACATGACACCCTCTTGTTGAGGGCGCTTTGTTGATGCGATGCGGGGTGTGCGCGGCCTCGGTAGGATCGATAACGTGCATGGACATGACGCAACGAACGAGGCTGTCGGTGCGCGCGATCAGCGCCCGCCGTCGCTTGGACTCGGCCGCATTATCATCGCTTTGTTTTGGCTCCTGGGAGCCTGGATTTTTGTGATGGCTATTCTCGATCTCTTTCATGCCCAGGGCCAGCCCTGGGGGCCACGAATCGTTGCACTCCTTGCTGGCGTCGACTACCTCATTGCTGCGACGGCTTTGACGCACAACGGACGACGCATGCGTCTGGTCGGCTGGGTGACGATTGCACTATCGATCGCTATCCCGATTATTTTGTGGGTTGCGTCGCTCGGTCTCGATGAACTCAATTCCGCACGCTCCGCATGGACCGGTTTTGGCGTGGACTTCTATTACTTACCTCTTGTCGTCTCAGTTGTCGGCCTGGTGTGGATGTGGCGTTCGAATCCGCGCAGGATTGTCTCCCTCGCGGAGCAGGTGGAGCGTCCTTCTGCTCCGTGGAGGACAAACTGAGCCATCGCCTCGCAGGGGTTGCCCGCAGCAAGCGAGGCCCGGCGGGTTCATCCGACCTGGGCCTCGCTTCTTTTATGTCCATTGAGGGCTAGATGCCTCCTGGGAAGCCGAGCTGACGCCACGCCTCGTACAGGACGATCGACGCGGAGTTCGCCAGATTGAGGGAACGGACGCCGTCAACCATCTGGATACGCACGCGGTCTGCGACGCGGGGATGATTCATCGCTTCCTCGGAGAGACCGACTGACTCCCGACCAAAGAGGAGGCCGTCGCCATCGGCATAGGAGATGTCGGCATACATGGTGGTGGCGTGTCCTGTGAGCGCCCAGATGCGTCCCGGCACCTGAGCGAGAGCCTCGTCCAGGCTCTCGTGCACCATGACGTGCGCGAGATCGTGGTAATCCAAGCCGGCGCGACGAAGCTTCGCGTCGTCCATGTCAAAGCCCAGCGGCTTGACCAGGTGCAGCATTGATCCGGTACATGCCGACAGACGGATCGCAGCACCCGTATTCCCGGGGATTTCCGGCTCCCAAAAAATAATGTGCAGCATAATCCTCAGGCCTGGTGAGTAACGGTCAGGGTCGCGCGCGCGATGATGTGCTCAAGCGCCACAAACGAGGCCATGGCTGGAGTCGCATCGTCATCGAGCCCGAGCGAATCCGTATCAAGGGCGTGCACCGCGAATACGTAGCGATGCGGGCGGTCGCCAACCGGGGGAGCGGCCCCGAAGTAGGAGGCCTCGCCCGCGTCGCCGCGCAAGTGGAAAGCGGGGCCGTCCAGCATGAGGTCGGAGGCTCCCGCCCCCGCCTCCAGGTGAGTCATCGATGCGGGGATGTCGAGGATTGCCCAGTGCCACCATCCCGAGGGGATCGGGGCGTCCGGGTCGAAGCAGGTCAGCATGAAGCTTGCTGTTTCCTCCGGGAAGCCATGCCACGCGAGATCCGGAGAAAGGGAACCTGCGTCGGCTGTCGCTGACTTCGGCATCGGCGCACCATCGGTGAGAACGCTCGATGTCAGTGTGAATGTGGGGACGTCCAGGCCTTCGTAGGGGCTGGGGGCAGGTGGGCGCTGGTCGATGTTCATGCCTTCTCCTTTTCGCGGTGTCTCCATTGTGAACTATTCGCGCTCGATCGGCGTTCGGGACGCAGATGTGTGAGCGCGGTTCTACACTTCCCGTATCGAACACGTGTTCTATTGTTGGAAGGGGGAGTGATGACCAACGCGCACGCACGGCTGCTCGCGGCACGCGACGTACTAAACCGCGCCGAACAGGCTGTTGGACTACGAGCACGCGACGATATTGAGCATGTGCCTGCTGGTACCTCTCCCGTCCTCCTAGGGCCAACGAGCAGGTCCGAACTCATCCGTCTACTCATTGATGTGTGCCCCACCGGTGGGTGGATCGGTGTGTGTGGAGTTGGTGATATCGGTTGGGAGTGGGCGGCTCAGCAGGGGATGAACCTCGACCGTGTTCTCGTTTTAAACGCTGAGAAAGATTCCCCGCTGGGCGATCTGTGCGCTCTTCTGGTGGATGCCTGCGATGTCATCTGCCTCGATATACCTGAATTATCCCGACCGCACCAGCGAAACCTGGCGGCGCGTGCCCGCTCAATGGGACGCACAATCGTGACGCTTTCCCCCTGGCAGGGGCTTTCTCGCACCCCCGCGCCACGTCCGCGAATGCGGCTGGTGGTCTAGGTGCGTGACATGGTGGTGTGGGTGCCCGACTGGCCGGTCCACTGCCTCGTGGTTGACCTGCCGCCGGGTGGGGCCGGGGCCGTCGTGCATGCTGACCGCATCCAGGTAGCCAGCGCGGCGGCTCGGCGCGCAGGCGTCAGGAGCGGCATGAGCGTACGGGAGGCGACTTTTTTATGCCCCGACCTCCTCTGTCTGCCTCGCGATCCCGATCGCGAGGCCAGGGCATTTAGCGCGGTTATTGACGCCTTCGACTCAGTAGCGGCTGGGGTTCAGTGCATGCGTCCGGGCCTGGCCAGGTGTCGGGTGCGGGGCCCGGCTCGTTGGTACGGAAGCGAAGAGGCCGCCGCCTCGGCTCTGGTGTCGGCGATCGAGGAGGCTGTCGGAGTCGAATGCTTCGTCGGCATTGCAGACGGTCCGGTTGCGTCCCTGAAAGCGGCGCGTGAGGGACGTATCGTTCCTCCCGAGGAAACCCAATCATTCCTGGGACACATACCGTTATGCGAGGTTCTTCGCTCTGTTCCTCCCGCAATGGCCGACAGAGCATCGAATACTGTCGAGCTCTTGCAAGGCCTAGGGGTCCATACCTGCGCGGATTTTCTTGGCCTTGGTCGCGGTCGCGTGTGCGAGCGTTTCGGGGATGTCGGTGACGCGCTCTGGATCCTCGCATCCGGTGGAGATGGCAACGTTGCTCCGACTGATCGTATCCAACCTGACATTGCGGTGGAGTGCAGTATCGACGCCGGTGGAGAATCCATCGACACAATGATGGTTCCCATTGTGCGCCTTGCTCGAGATCTGGCGCTGAAGTTGGCACAGGGTGGGCTCGTCTCGCAGACGCTGCGCATTGACGTAGAAGACGCAGGGGGCGGGCAACGCACTCGCACGTGGAGCGGATGCGATCTGTGGGCTCCCGATGACGTCGCGCTGCGCGTTCGATGGACGCTGACGGGATGGACGTCTGGCGTCGATGGTCCCAGTGGTGCCGTAGCCAGCATCCGCGTCACCGCATGCGATCCCCGGGAGGGGCAGGGAGCGACTGCACTGTGGGGACGAGGAGACCGCGAGCGCGATGTGTCGCGCAGTGTCGTGCGCATCCAGGGTATGGCGGGGCCGGATGCGCTCCTTGTTCCGCGGGTGCAGGGTGGTTATGATCCGCGTAGTCGCGTGGTGATGGCCAGATGGGGCAGCGAGCCTCGCCTGCGTTCGTGTGAGGGGGCGTGGGAGGGGCGTATTGCTCAGCCTCCAGCGACGCTTTTTGACGAGCCAGTGCGGGTGAGGATCGTGGGCGAGTCGGGCGTCTTCGATGATGTGCGTGTCGACCATCGAGGAGCCTTGAGTGCAGTGCCCGCCTATTTCATCGACCCCCATGACACAAAGCGATCCACGTCCGGGAGGGGGAGGCGCGTCGCGGTCGTGCGCGTGGAGGGTCCCTGGCCGGTGTGGGGACGTTGGTGGGCCGAGGAGCGCCCGCGCGCCTACATGAGGGTGTTGCTTGAGGATGGCCGGGATGCGCTCCTTGTTTGGCAGGGAGGGGAGTGGGCGATGGAGGGGGTGACCCAGTGAGCCGGTGACGGGCGCTGGTGCGTGCCGTAGACTGAAAGGATGGTATCTCTGTCGCTGAGTGAAACGCTGGCCTCGCTGTCGGATGACGATGTGATGGCCCTCGTCGGCCCGGCGACGTGGGCAAACGGTCTGCGTTTGGCGCGCAGCGGTGCGGTGCGCGAATTCTCCTGGGACGAGGTCGGCGAACGAGCTGAGGCGCGCGTGAAAGAGGGGGGACTCACGTATCGCGTGCGTGTCGAGCAGGGTGCGCTGCGCCCATCGCTCTCATGCGCATGCCCGCTGCACGGTGACTGTCCGCATGCGGTTGCCACGCTTATCGTCGGACGTGAGGATGCCCGCGAGAAGCGTCGCGTCGTGCCCGAGTGGAGCCGGATTCTTGAGCAGATACTGGGAGCAGATCGCGACCATCTGGGCGATCCCTTGGCCCTCGTTGTTGATGCCCATGATCCCGGCGTCGAGCCGTCTCTCGTTCCTCTTCGCCGTGGCTCCTCGTCGGCATGGACGACGAAGCGCGCCTCGTGGCTCGATCTGACGGCAACCCAGTGGGCGTCGGTGACCGATGGTCTTGATCCGACGCATGTCTCGCTGATGCGCGAGGGTTACCGCCTGTCTCGAGAGTCACGTTCGTGGCATTCGCGTACGGAAGTGACGCTCAGCTCGCTGGGAGAGCATGCATACGCGTGGCTGGCGCGCTTGGTGCGAGCTGGGGTGGAGCTGTATGCGTCGCCCGAGGCGCGCGACCGGGTGGTGCTGTCTCATACGACGTGGGATGCGGACATCGATGTGCGCGCTGACGATGGCGGCCTTGACGTCAGAGTTGTTGCGCGTAACGGAGATGACGTGGTGACCAGGCCTCGCATCGACCGCGATGCGGGTGTTCTACTGCTCGATGGAGGGCGGACGATTGCGCGCATCGAGGGGCTGGCGACCCTCGATGGCTTTCCTCTCGATCGCGCTGTGCATATTCCCTCGGCGGACGTCGCTGAGTTTCGAGGATCGTGGCTGCCGGCGCTTCTGCGGCGTTTTTCGATGGCGTCCTCCGACGGGAGTTTCGACGCGCAGGCGCGGCCGGATGTCTCCCTCGTTGGCACGGTGCGCCGCGATGGAGAGTCTGTTGCTGTGCGTTGGTGGGCGGAGTATGAGCAGGGCGCGTCGCGCTCGCGCACTCCTGTGGCCCACTGTATGAAGGATGAGGCCGTGGCGCAGATTGTGCGCCGCGTCGAGTCGTGGGGGAGTGTACCGGATGCGGATCTGTGGACGCCCCCACCGCGTACGGGGCACCTGTCGCCGTGGCAAGTCCCTGCTTTCTTGGAACAGATCGTTAGCGCCGAGGGGCCAGATGGCCTCGTGTGGGATGTTGCGGAGGATGTACGCGCGATTGATGTGCGAGAAGACGGCTGTGACGTCGAGCTAAGCATCGATCCTGCCCAGCGCGACTGGTTCGACCTGAATGTGCGGTTGCGCTTGGGCACCGTCACGATCAGTGTGCGCGAGGCACTTGAGGCACTAGCCAGCGGTCAGGACTATGTCGAGGTGGAGGGCGTGTGGGTGCGCCTGGACGGGGAACGCATTCGTTCTTTGGCCACCCTCTTGGAGGAGGCTCGTACGCTGTCGGGCTGGGATGGTGAGGAAATGAGGCTCACTCCCATGCAAGTCGGAATGGTCGATCTGGTTGCCGCCGCATCCGACCACGTGAGGTTGAGCGACGCCTGGAGAACGCGCATCGCCCCGCTGCGCGGCGGCTCGGGGGATGAAGGTTTGCCCCCTGTGCCGTCCCTGAGCAAGATCCTGCGCCCGTACCAGCGTCGTGGACACGCGTGGTTGACGGCTCGGCTGGCGCGGGGAATCGGTGGGATCTTGGCCGATGATATGGGCCTGGGTAAAACCGTTCAGATCCTGTCGGCTGTGGCTGCGCTTCATGCGCAGGCCCCGGCGGGTGAGAGGTTTCCAGTTCTCGTCGTCGCGCCGACGTCCGTTATTGGCGTGTGGATTGATCAGGCCCGCACCTTCACGCCGCAGCTGCGCGTGCGCGCCGTGAATGAGACGGCCGCGCGCCGAGGAACGACGATTGCGGAGGAGATCGAGGATGCCGATATCGTCGTCACTTCCTATACGTTGGCGCGCCTGGAGGCGGACCAGTGGAAGCAGGTGCGTCTTCGTGGAGTCATCATCGACGAGGCGCAGGCAGTGAAGAACCCCCGAACAGCGACGTACCGCGCGCTTCTTGACCTCGAGGCCCCGTGGAAGCTGGCGGTATCTGGCACCCCGATCGAAAATTCGCTCGGAGATCTCTGGTCGTTGCTCTCTTTGACGTGCCCGGGGCTCTTGCCCCCGTGGGAGACATTCCAGCAGCGGGTGCGTAAGCCCATTGAAAATGGTGCGGATCCGGCACTGCTCGCGCGTTTGACGGCCTATGTTTCCCCCTTTGTTCTGCGCCGTACGAAGGAGGAAGTTGCACCCGATCTGCCCGACAAGATCGTCGACATCGTGCGCGTTGACCTGGGTAAGGAACACCGTCATATCTACGACCAATACCTGGCCCGCGAGCGCGCGCGGATCCTCGATCTCTTGCGCGATGTGGATGCGAACAGGATGAGCGTGTTGTCCTCGATTACGAGGCTGCGTCAGCTTGCGCTCGACCCGGCCCTCGTTGAGTCCTCGTACGCGCACGTTGGGTCGGCGAAAATTGAATACCTGGCTGATCGCCTGGACGAGATCGTGCCGTTGGGCCATCAGGCGCTCGTGTTTAGCCAGTTCACCTCATTCCTGGAACGTATTCGCCACGTGCTGGAGCGTCGTGGAATCTCCGTCGTACAGCTTGATGGATCGACGCGTGGTCGCGCTGAGGTCATCGAGCAGTTCCGCTCGGGGCGCGCCCAGGTCTTCCTGATCTCACTCAAGGCTGGCGGCTCGGGCTTGACCCTCACCGAAGCCGACTATGTGTACGTCATGGATCCGTGGTGGAACCCAGCCGCCGAGGAGCAGGCGATTGATCGTGCGCACCGCATTGGCCAGACGAAGAAAGTGAACGTCTATCGGATGGTTGCGACGGACACGATTGAGGCGAAGGTCGTGGAGCTTCAGGATCGCAAACGTCAGTTGATTTCCTCGGTGATGAACGGGACGGGTACGGGCGCTCGCCTGAGCGAGGCGGACCTTCGCGGCCTTCTTGATTAACGGCCGACCATGCCGTCCGGGCGCACGGCGATCTTCAGCCCGGCGCGTGTACGCACTGCGTCGAGGGCCGAACTCACGTCGGACAGTGCAAACTCGTGCGTGAGGAGCTGTGAGAGGTCGATGCTCCCGGTTGAGAGCATGTCGACGGCACTCGCGTAGTCGTCAAGGGTCGCGTTGGCGCTGCCGCTGAGAGTCAGTTCGCGATAGTGCACGAGGTTCGGATCGACCTGTGCCGTGGCCCCGGCGGGGAAGCCGGCGAAGAATGAAATATGGCCGCCGATGCGCGCGCACTGGATGGCAACGGGGACGAGGCCGGGGTCGCCGACGGCGATGATCACGACGTCTGCTCCCACGCCGCCCGTCCATTCCTGGACGTTGGCCACGAGGCCGTCGCCTTGAGACGTCGTCGTGGTCTCGGCGCCCATCGTACGGGCCGGTTCGAGGCGCGCCGCTCGGCCGCACGCCATGACGCGAGCACCGGCGAAGGCCGCGAGCGCGCAGTGGATGAGGCCGATCGGGCCGGTTCCCAGCACGAGAACGCGGGAGTCGGGGCCGATTGGCAGACGCCTGGTGGCGCGCAGGCAGCATGAGAGTGGCTCCGCCAGCGCCAGGAGGGGCGGGGTGATCTCGCGAGCGACGGGAGTAATGCACCCAAGGGCCTCCTGGGGAACAAGGATGAAGTCTGCGAGCCCTCCGTCCACGCCCGTTCCGAAGAGGCGCATGCGCGCACACACGTTGGACCGGCCACTGACACACGCGTCGCAGTGTCCGCATGCGATCTCGGGTGCGAGGCCGACCTGCGTGCCCGGAGCGGGAACGTCAACCCCTGCGGTCAGTTCGTCTCCGATGCACCATACGCGCGCGGCGATTTCATGCCCGAGAACGACGCCCGGGGTCACGCCGTTCGTCTTTTGTCCCGTTGCGATGCGCAGGTCGGTGCCGCACAGGGTCGTTGCTTCCACGGCGAGAAGAGCGTCTTGGGGACCAAGCGCAGGGATAGGACGTTTCTCGAGAGTGAGTGCGCCAGGGGAGCGAAGCGACGCTGCGAGCATGGATTCCATGGTCCCAGCATACGGTTTGTAACCATAAACGTGGCCCCTCTTCGATACGCATGCGTATGCGTGCATGCAGGGAGCCTCCGACACAGTCGAACACCTGTTCGATATGATGGGTGTGTGACCATGGAGCAACGCTACGCAGAACTGCACGCGCACAGCGCTTTCACCTTCCTGGACGGGACCGACGAACCCGCGCAGATGGTGGCCGAAGCTGCGCGTCTGGGCCTTGATGCCCTGGCGATTCTCGATGTTGATGGCATGTATTCGACGGTTCAGACGACCATGGCAGCTCGCGACGTTGGCCTGCCGATCGCGTATGGGGCCGAGCTGACGCTCACGCCAGACTCGCTCAGAGGAATCATTCCGGGCGCGCAGGCCCCGGGATGGGGACTTGCCCCCGGCGCTGACGATCCGGGGATACGTCTGCCCGTATTGGCGCAGAGCCCTGGCGGGTACGCCAACCTAGTGGGGGCCATGAGTGAGCGGGCGCTATCTGCGCCGGGGGAGCGAAACCCCTGCCACAGCCTCGTCGATCTGAGCGTGGCCGGAGGGGATCTCATCGTCCTCACGGGAGGCAGACGCGGTCCGCTCATGCGTGCTCTGCGAGCTGGAGGAAGGATGTCAGCACGCCGAGTCCTCGATGAACTCGCGGACACGTTTGGGCGCGACCAGATTCTCGTTGAATGGCAGGCCGCGCGCGGGGACGAGGGTGAGGTTGGAGACACGCTTGCGGAGCTTGCGCGCGCAAGTGGAACACGGCTCGTCGCCACGACCGGCGCGCGCATGTCTACTCCCTCGAAGCAAGCGCTCGGCGACATCCTTGCGGCTACCCGACTGGGTGCCTCCCTCGACGAGGCGCAAGCACACCTGGGCGCTCATCGTTCCTTCCTGCGCTCGCCCTCCGAGATGGCGAGGCTGCACGGCGCTCACCCGCAAGCCCTTGATAACGCCTGCGACGTCGCAGCCTCCTGTGCTTTCGACCTGCGCCTCGTCGCTCCGCGATTGCCCCGCACCCGAGTTCCCGACGGGCATACACCGGACAGCTGGCTCGCACACTGCGCGTACGAGGGTGCCCGCGAGCGCTATGGGACGCGCGCACAACACCCTCGGGCGTGGGAAACGATCGATCACGAACTGGGCATTATCGAACGACTCGGCTTTGCCGGTTACTTTCTGATCGTCAAAGAGATCGTCGACTTTTGCGGCCGCAACGGCATCCTGTGCCAGGGACGAGGGAGCGCCGCCAATTCAGCGGTGTGCTACTGCCTCGGGATCACGGCAGTAGACGCAGTGCGCCACAACCTGCTCTTCGAGCGGTTTTTGTCGGACGCCCGTTCGGGGCCTCCCGATATCGACGTCGACATCGAGGCGTGCCGCCGCGAAGAGGTCATCCAATACGTCTACGACACCTTTGGGAGGGATCGCGCGGCCCAGGTTGCCAACGTTATCACGTATCGCCCGCGCTCGGCGATCCGCGACGTCGCCCGTGCTCTCGGGTACCCCGTCGGCACGGCTACGGCCTGGTCCCAGGGCAGGGGAGAGCCGCCAGCCCTTGTGAGTAATGCTGCCGCAGCGCTCGCGCGTCTGCCTCGGCACATGGGGATCCATTCGGGAGGCATGGTGCTCACCGATCAACCGGTCTCACGCATCTGCCCGGTGGGGTGGGCCGCAATGCCGGGGCGTACCGTCCTCCAGTGGGATAAAGAGGACTGTGCGGATGCGGGCCTCGTCAAGTTCGACCTGCTCTCGCTCGGCATGCTCACGGCGTTGCGCGTCGCTTTCGACGAGCTCCAGGCTGGCGACGTGCATCCGGGAAATCCCGCACATCAGCATCTGCGTGGCTGGGCGTCGCGAGCGGTGCATGGGCGAGGGAATAAGCCCCTGGGACTGCACACCCTTCCGGAGGAGGACCCGAGGGTCTACGACCTGCTGTGCGCAGCCGACACGGTCGGCGTCTTTCAGGTGGAGTCGCGCGCGCAGATGAACACGCTTCCCCGTCTCAAACCGCGGTGCTTCTACGACATCGTCGTGGAGGTTGCCCTCATACGCCCCGGCCCGATCCAGGGGCGCTCGGTCAACCCCTACCTGCGGCGGCGAGCGGGACGCGAGGAGGTCACCTACCTGCACCCACTCCTCGAACCGGCTCTGCGTCAGACGCTCGGCGTGCCGCTCTTCCAGGAGCAGCTCATGCGCATCGCGACGGATGCAGCAGGTTTTTCGGGTGCCCGAGCTGATCAGCTACGTCGTGCGATGGGGGCCAAACGCAGTCCGGAGCGCATGGAAGCCCTCAAAGGAGACCTCATGGCTGGGATGGAAGAACGAGGGATTGATGCCCCGACGCGCGAGCGTATCTTCGAGCAGCTCAAGGGGTTCGCGGACTTTGGATTCCCAGAATCGCATTCTTTTTCGTTCGCGCACATTGTATACGCCTCATCCTGGCTGAAGGTGCACGCGCCGGAGCACTTTTATGCCGCGATTCTGGCGTCCCAGCCGATGGGTTTCTATTCTCCTGCGACACTTGTGCAGGATGCTCGTAGACATGGAGTGCGCGTGGCTGGCCCATCGGTGAATGATTCGCTCGTCGACGCCAGCGTGCAGCGCGTGGGCAAGCAAGCGGGGGAGGATTACCATGCGGGACGATCGGAGCGCCTTCCCTCTCGGGGCCTCGTCCCCCTCGATGTTGATTCAGCCCTCGCGGTGCGCATTGGTCTCTCTCAGATACGAGGCCTAGGCGCGGCTGCCGCACGCATCGTTGAAGCGAGGAGCAAGGGAGCGTTCACCAGCCAGGCGGATGTGGCCCAGCGTGCGCACGTGAGCGCCTCCGACATGGAAAAACTTGCGATGGCGGGAGCATTCGAATGCCTGGGAGTAGGCAGGCGCGAAGGGGCGTGGGCAGCTGGGGCGCTCGCACAGCCTTACGCACACGCCGGCCAGTGGCAGCCGTTTCTTCCCGGCACGGAAGTGGGCTCCATCGTCCCCACGCTCCCCTCCCTCTCGGAAGTGGAACGCATGCGATCGGATGTCGACTCGACGGGCCTGACTCCTGGGACGCACCCTTTCGCGTACATGCGTTCCGCGTTACCTGAGGGGATCCTGCGGATGGGCGATCTCGGGCAGCACTTGGCCGGACGCATCGTCGATGTTGCGGGAGTCATCACCCACCGGCAGCGCCCTCACACAGGCGGCGGGGTCACGTTCCTCTCCCTCGAAGACGAGACCGGCCTCGTCAACGTCTCTGTGTCGGTGGGAGCGTGGAAAAAGTTCCGGCGCGTGTGCCTCGAGTCGAGCGCACTGCTCGTGCGCGGAACGCTCGAGTGGGGAGACGGCGCGATCAGCGTACAAGCCTTCAGGATCACACCGGTCGAACTCCCCATCGAGGTAAAGTCCCGAGACTTTCGTTAGCGTCCGGCCTGGGACACTGCCCTCGCTACCCCATCGAGGATGAATGCGCGCAGGTCTTCGACCGTCTCGCACACAGCGTCCGCCTCGTCGAGACCATCCTCGGTCGCATACCCCCAGCCAACGCCGATGACCGGGATGCCGGCCTCCTGGGCGCCACGGACATCCCAGATGGAGTCTCCCACGATGACGGGGTGGGAGATATCAGCTCCCAGGGCCTCCAGACGCGTTAGGGCCTCACGAATGACCCTCGCCTTATTCGAAGACGGATCGGGAGTGGCTCCCGCGACCACGTCGAAGACGCTGGTCAGTCCCAGCTGTTCCATCTGCGCCAAAGCCATCGGCGTCTGCTTCGACGTCGCGGTGGCCAAGGGGATACCCGCGTCGTGGAGATCATGCAGCAGGTCGATGACCCCCGGGAAGGGCTCAGGATCGAGATAGTGAGCCTGGTATCGAGTGCGGTAGCGAGTCACGAGGCCAGCCAGAAGCTCTCCCTCATACCCCAGGTCTGCGAACGAATACCACAGCGGCGGGCCGACATAGGTGCGAAGACGCTGCTCATCGGGAATAGGCAGGCCATAGTCTAACAGAGTGTCACAGAATGCGCTCATGACGGCCGGAGCGGAATCAACAAGCGTTCCATCGACGTCAAAAAGGACAACAGAAATGGATAAAGACACGTGATTCCCTCGCGTTGTTGGTGCTTTCTTAGTCACTATGCCTTATTATCCCGAGAGAAGCATCCGACACGACCACGAGGAGGGAGACATGGAGTCACGAGCACGACTCACGCCGATCGTTCAGGCCAATAGTGCGCGCGCTGCCGCTTGGCGAGTCTTCTTCGAGGCGTCCGGGCGCCTGCAAGGCATTCTCGAGACGCGCCTGAAGCGCACGTACGGCGTCTCTATGCCGGACTACAACATTCTGCTGGCGCTGTGGGAGGCCCCCGGCCACCGTCTGCGTATGGGGGAGCTCGCGGAGCGGGTCGTTTATTCTCCGTCTCGTGTCACCTACCTCGTCTCGAACCTCTCGCGCGACGGTTGGGTAGAGCGCATTCCGTCGCAGACGGACCGACGCGGGTATGACGCGTGCCTGACGACACAGGGCATTGAAACTGTGCTTGCTGCCACAGAGCTGCATCAGCAGACCGTCAGCGAGTACCTCCTTGATGGCATGACGGACGACGATATCGACGCAATTGCAAAGGTTTTCGCGACTCTCGACTCGCGTCTGCGGGACAGCGAAAACGAATCCTAGTTTCGATTGGCGCATGTCGACCACATCGTGTTAAGCTTCTACTCGCTTGCGGATCGCAACGGTTCGCATCGCTCACCTGCGCGGGTGGCGGAATAGGCAGACGCGCTAGCTTGAGGTGCTAGTCCTCATTTTACGAGGGTGGGGGTTCAAGTCCCCCTCCGCGCACGAGATGCCCCGGGGCCGAAAGGCTCCGGGGTTTTCCATATCACCGACGAGGAGGCGCCGTGCGTATTGATATGTGGCTCGACACCTGCGATCCCTGGAGTTACTTGGGGCTGCGACACCTTCGCGCGGCTCTCGAGCAATTCGGCCGCCGTGACGAGGTTGGGGTCTACCTGCACGCTTTTCTGCTGGATCCCGAACTCGACACCCCCGTCGATAAGCCGCGCGTGGTGGCCCTTGTTGAATCAGGTGCCACAACACTCGAAGAGGTGCGCGAGTCCGACGAACGCATGCGCGCACTTGGTGCACGCGAGGGCATTCGTTTTGACTTCGACGACCTGATCATCGCGCCGACATCTCGTGCGCACCGCGTCATTGCGGCCGCCCACGACGCGGATATTGACGAGGATACGGTGGCGGGACCTGCCTCGCTACAGCTCAAGGTCGCTGAGGCAATCATGCGCGCACACTTCGAAATGGGTCTCGACATCTCCCACCCGGAGGTCCTTATCGGGTGTGCCCAGGACGTCGGCATGCCCGCAGACCTTGCAGCCCTCGCCGTTGAAGACGAAGAGTGGGCCTCTCGTGTCTATTCGGACTTCCAAATGGCGATGCACATGGGTGTCGCCACCGTCCCAACCTACGTCTTCGATGCCCAGTTCCTCGTCGATGGACATCAGACCACGACCGCATTCACAAACATCCTGGCCACCGCCTGGGAACAATCTCGAAAGGATCACGCATGAGCGAGCAGAGCGCCACCGCCTCGAACACGACTGGGGGAGCGCCCAGCCCGATGGATCTCGTCATGGAGTTCCACCGCACCTACTCCGTGCCGATTCGTTCCTTCGACGATCCGACGCTGTCCTACGATCGCCTTGACCTGCGCATGAGCCTCATTGCCGAAGAATTCGCTGAACTCGTTGGGGCCGTGTACGGCAAGCGTGCCCGCGCCATTATCGAGGCGGCAACCGCCGAGGCCGCTGGCGCTGATGACGGGCAGCGCGATGTTATCGAGGCTGCGGACGCCCTCGCGGACCTCGTCTACGTTATTTTCGGGATGGCGATTGAATCAGGAATGGATCTGGATTCGGTGCTGGCCGAGGTGCAGGCCTCGAACCTGTCGAAGCTGATGCCCGACGGATCTGTCAAGCTCCGTGAGGACGGGAAAGTCCTCAAGGGCCCCAACTTCTTCCCGCCGAATATCGCACGTGGACTCAGGATCGACGACTAGGAGGACCCGTTCAACGCGGACTAAAGTCCCTACCACGCGCGTTCGTGCCCGTCAGGTGACACAATAGACGCGGTCCACTCATAAGGAGGAAAGACATGGCACGCGTCGCAGTCATCGGCGGAGGTTACGGAGGCGTCACAGTCGCTAAGGGGCTCGATCCCCTCGCGGACGTTGTTCTCATCGAACAGAAGGACCAGTTCGTCCACCACGCGGCCGCGCTGCGTGCGGCGGTTGATACCGTCTGGGAAAACGCTATCTTCATGCCCTACACGAATCTCCTGAGCCGCGGCGAGGTTGTGCGTGGCACGGTTTCGCGCGTCGACGGCACGACAGTCCACGTCTTCGGACACGACCCGATCGAAGCCGACTACGTTGTCTTCGCCACCGGATCCACCTACCCCTTCCCGGCTAAGTACTCCTCGTACCGCTCCTCCGTTGCCAAGGCGCGCCTCGAGCAGCTGCACGAGAATCTGAGCCGCGCTCGCTCCGTCATGATCGTTGGCGGCGGCACCGTCGGCATCGAGTTGACCGGCGAGCTCGCCAACGCCTTCCCGGGCCTCGACATCACCATCGTCGAGTCTTCGGACCAGATTCTGGGCACCCCCGGCTACACGGACGCGCTGCGCGAAGAGATCAGCGAGCAGCTGGCCACGCTCGGCGTGCGTGTCGTCACCGGCTCTGAACTTGCCTACCTGCCGCCGCAGAACGTCGGCGACCTGGGCCACTTCATGGTGCAGACCAAGAACGGCGAGGTCATCGAGGCGGACCTGTGGTTCCAATGCTACGGCGCACGCGCTAACACGGGCTTCCTAATCGGCTCCGACTACGAGTCCGTCATGAACCCGAACGGCACCATCCGCGTGGATGCCACCATGCAGGTCGTCGACCACCCGAACGTCTACGCCGTGGGTGACCTGACCGACGTGCGCGAATCTAAGCGCGCTGATGCAGCACGCCAGCAGGCGCGCGTCGTCATCGCCAACATCACCGCCCAGATCGAGGGCGAGACACCTGACGCCCTGTATGAGCCGACCAAGGAATGGGTGATCCTGCCTCTCGGACCGAACATGGGAGCTTCCCAGCTGCTCGACGCAGACGGCCAGACCCGTATCCTGGGTGCCGATCAGACCGCCGAGATCAAGGGAACCGATCTCATGGTGTCCGTTATCCGTTCGCAGCTCAACCTTCCCTGATAAAGTGCGGCGTCTCACGGTAGAATGAGTGCCATGACTGGAGATCCTCGCCGCGCGCTGACGCGCTTGCTGAACGCCTTCGAGAACCACTTCGACATCGCCCGCGATGGAGACGAGGCCGACGACGCCGCGCTCGAAGCAGCCGAGTTGGCGCTGCGCGACGCGTTCTTCACCTACGACGACATTCTGTTCACTCAGCTCGGGGTCGAGTTGCCGTTCGACATCCTCGATGATTCCGATGAGGATGACGAGGACGACGACTCGGATTACGAGGACGACGACTCCGACTTCGGGAATGACGACGACGATGAGGATGATGACGATTTCATCGAAGTTGACGACTGAGTAGCGTCCCGGATGCTCAAATAGACGGGTGGGGCCCGAACCATGCGGTTCGGGCCCCACCCGCATATTGCAGTTCACATGACGGCGTGTTCTCGTCTACGACACCGATGCCGCGCGCCCAGCAGGGATCAGCATTGACGGATAGGCTACTGCGCGGCGACCTCGGTGAGCACCTGACGAATTGGTGCTGGCAGCGGCTCCGAATAGTCGAGGAGCGTATCGAGCTGACGGAGGGTACGCGGCCCAACCAGCGCGGAACTCACTCCGGGGAAGTCGCGTACCCATGCCAGTGCGACATCGCCAGTTGAACGTTCCAGCCCTGCCGCAGCGCGAGCGGCCGCCTCGATGACTGTCCTCGGATGACCCTCCAGGTAGGGCTCGACCATATGACGCAGATGTGGCGACGCCGCGCGCGAATCAGCGGGAGTCGTGTGACGATACTTACCCGTCAGGGCGCCGCCGGCCAACGCCGAAGCGGCGATGACGCCGACGCCTCGGCTCGACAGCTCGACGATTGTCTGGGACGCAGACGCATTCGCCAACGAAAAGGGGGCCTCGACAACAGCCATCGGAGCACACGCACCCAACATCCCGCGCGTGACAGCCTCTGCAAGCTCCCAGTGGGATGCACGTGATAAGCCAATATAGCGGGCTCGGCCGGAGCGGTGCGCAAGCGTCGCGGCTTCGAGAGTCTCCTCAAGCGGGACTTCGGGGCGCGGCTCGACGAGCCACACATCGACGTAATCCGTGTCGAGCCTCGCGAGGGCGTCGTCGAGGCTCCGCAGCAGATCGCCGCGGCCTGCGGCGCTGACCCACGCGCCTTCTCCGGCGCGTCGAACCGCGCCCCGCCAAACGAGTGCGACGCGGTGTCGGCCGATGCTCGACAATCCTTCCGATAGGACGTCAACGGCCGTGCCATCACCGTGTGCTGGGGAGCACTCGACGAGGTTGCCGCCAGCGTCGACGAACGCCTTGAGCATGTCGTGGGCCTCGGGCCCATCGGTGTCGCGTCCCCATGTGAGGGTGCCCAATCCGAGTGCGGACAGGTAGAGCCCGCTGCGTCCGCATTGCTTCAGTTCCATGCCTCTAGCCTAGCCGAGTCCGCGCCAGCCACTGCGCGTGTTGGCGCGGCATCGGGGGAGTGGTTCCACCAAACAGCGGACACAGCGAGCGCACGCCACACCAGTTGCACAAAGGATTCTTGCGTGGTGTGAACGAGTCATGCTCAATGTCGTGTTCGATACGGTCCCAGAGGCGGTCGATCTGGCGCTCGAAATCGTGGATCTCGTCTGCCGTGGGATCCAGCGTGATCACCTGCCCCGCACGCAGGTACACGAGCTGCATACGCGAGGGGAGAACCTGCGTACGTGCGAGCAGAAGAGCATAGAAGCGCATCTGATAGAGCGCCTCTCCTACGTAACGCGCTCCGGGGGCCTTTCCTGTCTTGTAGTCGACGACGCGCAGCCGTCCGTCCGGAGCTTGATCAACGCGGTCGATAAAGCCGAGCAGACGCACACCGCGCTCGGTCGTCGTGGTGACCCTCTGCTCGCGCGCTGCTGGGGCGATCCACTGGGGCTGCTCGATCGCGAAATAGCTGTCGATGAGCGCGCGGGCATCATCAAGCCACGCCTGTCGGTCGGCATCGTCTGTAAAGAGCGCGGCAACCTCGGGGTTCTTGGCTGCGAATGCCTGGTATTGAGGCTCCACCTGCGCGCGGGCATTCTGCGGTGTCCGATCGGATGGATCGAGGGCGAAGAGCTCCTCGAGCACCGCGTGGACGACCGTACCCAGGGCCTTCGCGCGAGTCTCCGGCTCCCGATACCCGTCTAGGACATGGAGCCGGTACTGCAGCGGGCAGCGCTCGTATTCTTTTGCGCGCGACGCGGAAAGCGCAGGATCCCACGTGCGAGGTTCAGGAGAGGGAGCGATCAGGTCTGTCATGAATACCACGCTAACCCCTGGCACCGTCATCTGTGTCCTGCCATGGGCGCAGGTGGTGGTTAGCGGTATCCTTTACGTAATGTCTATTCAACGTAATACTTCGATATCGGCCACTGATTTCGGTCAGCCCACCCGCCGAGGCCCGCTTGCCGAGGGTGACCGCGTTCAGGTTCGTGACCCCAAGGGGCGCTTCCACCAAGTCATCCTCGTCAGCGGTGGTCGTTTCCAATCCAACCGCGGTGGCTTTAACCATAACGACGTTATTGGCCGTCCTGACGGTCAGGTGATTGTCACTGAAGAAGGCCGCCAGTTCCAGATTCTGCGCCCCCTTCAGGTCGACTATGTGATGTCAATGCCCCGCGGCGCAGCCGTCGTCTACCCGAAGGATGCCGGCGTGATCACCCACATGGGTGACATTTTCCCAGGTGCAACCGTCGTCGAGGCTGGTGCGGGCTCCGGTGCCCTCTCGATGGCACTTCTCGATGCAGTCGGCCCGCAGGGGCATCTCATTTCGGTGGAACGTCGCCAGGACTTCGCCGACATCGCGGCTGCTAACGTCGACCTGTGGTTCGGCCGTCGCCATCCTGCGTGGGACTTGCGCGTTGGAGACGTTGACGAGATCCTGTGGTCGGCTGAGGCTGGCAGCGTTGACCGCATCGTCCTCGACATGCTGGCTCCCTGGGAGAACATCGAAGCCATCACGCATGCCCTGATTCCGGGCGGCGTCCTCGTGTGCTACGTCGCAACCGTGACGCAGATGTCTCGCCTCGTCGAGGATCTGCGTGCGTCTGCGCGTTTCACCGATCCGATCGCGTGGGAGGATATGCGCCGCGAGTGGCACCTCGATGGTCTCGCTGTGCGCCCCGAGCACCGCATGGTTGCCCACACCGGTTTCCTTGTTATTACCCGCCTTCTTGCGCCCGGCGTCACGCCACAGGAGCGTTCGACGCGGCCGGCGAAGGCCGCCGAGGGCCAGGGAGGCGCGTGGGATGACGAGCAGGACTGGAGCCTCGAAAAGGTCGGTCAGCGCGTCAACTCGGAGAAGAAGGTGCGCAAGGTGCGTCGCGACGTCGTCGCTCAGGCGGACACATGGGCATCGGAAGGACGCGAGGGCGCGACCGATGAGTGAGGCTACTGATCGCGAGTCCCTGCAGCGGCGTCTGATCTCCCTGGAGGAGAAGAACGGCCGCCTGACGAGTGCGCTGACAACGGCGCGCACCGAGCTGATCCGCCTGCAGGGGGAGCTGGCCGACGTGTCGCGTCCCCCGCAGACGCTGGCTACTTTTGTGCGTGCTTTCCCTTCGTCGCGTCAGATCGAGGTCGTGAGCGCTGGCAAGCGAATGCGCGTTGCCGCGTCGCCAAAGCTCGACGTGACGGATCTGTCCTACGGGCAGTGGGTGCGCCTCGACGATACGTCGATAGCTGTCGCTGCCGATGATTTTCCGCGTAGTGGACAGGTGGTCTCCGTCCTCGAACTGGTCGGCACAGATCGTGTTCTTGTGGCCACTGAAGGCGGTGCTGAGACTCTCCTCGAGCTTGCCGGTCCGCTGCGTCACGGCAATCTTCGACCTGGCGACTCCCTCGTCGTTGATGCACGTGCCGGGATCGCGTTTGAACGCATCGTGCGCGAGGACGTCGAGCAGCTGCTGACCCCCGAGGTCCCCGATGTCACGTATGAGGACATCGGCGGTCTCGACGATCAGATCGCGCAGGTACGCGACTCGATTGAGATGCCTTTCAACCACCCCGAGCTCTATCGCCAGTTTGGGCTTCGCCCGCCCAAGGGTATTCTCCTGTACGGTCCTCCGGGATCGGGCAAGACCCTGATCGCGAAGGCGGTTGCTAACTCGCTCTCCAAGCGAGGGGGAGCCTCGACGTTCTTCCTGTCCATCAAGGGTCCCGAACTGCTCAACAAGTTCGTCGGTGAGACGGAGCGCCAGATTCGCGCGATCTTCGCTCGCGCGCGCACCCTTGCGGCTGGCGATACCCCCGTCGTTATCTTCTTCGATGAGATGGAGGCACTGTTCCGCACGCGTGGGACGGGCGTATCCTCGGACGTCGAAACGATGATTGTCCCGCAGCTACTCGCAGAGATGGATGGCGTTGAATCGCTCGATAACGTCGTGATCATCGGAGCATCCAACCGCGCGGACATGATCGATCCCGCGGTGTTGCGACCTGGGCGCCTCGACGTGCGTATCCGTGTGGATCGTCCTGACCGCGCGGGAGCACTCGACATCTTCTCCAAGTACCTGACCCCGCAGGTGCCCATCCACGCCTCGGAAATCGAGCGTTTCGGTGGCATCAACGAGGCCGTGGCGGGGATGAGCCAGCGCGCTGTCGATGCGCTCTACGCACGCAATGAGACGACCGCACTCTTCCTCGCAACACTCGTGAATGGCGACCACAAGCGCATCTACCTGTCCGACCTCGTGTCCGGTGCGCTCATTGCCGGGATCGTTGAGCGCGCCAAGAAGTATGCGATCAAGGACGCGCTGACGGGAGCTTCGTGTGGTCTGAGCATGGAGCACCTTCTGCGTGGCGTCCATGAAGAGATGAACGAGTCATTGGAGCTTGCCGCCACGTCATCGCCGGAAGATTGGGCCCGCACGAGTGGCCTCGCCCCCGAAATCGTGAATGTGAAGCCGATTGGAACAGTGAAATGAGCAGCGAACGCATTATCGGTACCGAGACCGAGTATGGCGTCTACCGTCCTGGCGACGCGTGGGCAAATCCGATTGCTCTGTCGACGACAGTCGTGACCACCTACGGTGAGATCAGCCGCACGGGTACTCCCGCGCAGGGGGCTGGTGTCGTGCGGTGGGACTATACGGGTGAGGATCCGCTGAACGATCTGCGCGGCATGCGTATGTCGCGTGCGGCCGTTGATCCCTCGCTTCTCACCGACGATCCGTACCACCTCGCACCATCGGGAGGCTCTGAGCGCGTTGCTCGCCCCACGGCGGAGGAGCTGGCACTTCCCGCCGCCACGACAGCCGTCTTGACGAACGGCGCACGGCTCTACGTCGATCACGCCCACCCCGAGTACTCCGCCCCGGAGACGATCGGTGCACGCGATGCTCTGCTGTGGGATCGCGCAGGCGAAGTGATCGCGCAGCGCGTGATGGCACGCCTGGAGCAACAGGGTGAGGAACCGATCGTCCTCGTCAAGAACAACACCGACGGCAAGGGAGCCGCCTACGGAACGCACGAGAACTACCAGATGCCTCGCATCACCGATCTCGACGCGATCGTCCGTGGGCTGACGCCCTTCATGGTGACCCGCCCGGTGATCTGCGGAGCGGGCCGCGTGGGACGCGGGCAGAAGAGCGAGGTGCCCGGTTTTCAGATGTCGCAGCGCGCGGACTTCGTCGAAAACGAGGTCGGCCTCGAGACGACCTTCAACCGCCCGATCGTCAATACGCGCGATGAGCCCCACGCGAACCCCGCGCAATTCCGTCGCCTCCACGTGATCGGCGGCGATGGCAACATGTTCGATGTGTCAGCCTTCCTCCGTTTTGGTACGACTTCCCTCGTCCTGTGGGCGATCGAGCAGGGCACCGACCTGCGCTGGGATTCGCTCGTCATGGACGATCCTGTCCAAGAGACCTGGAACGTGTCCCACCACCCCGATCTCGACTACAAGGTTGGAACGGCTGGCGGCGCCTACACGGCAGCCGAACTTCAGCAGGTATACCTGGACCTCGTGCTGGACACCTTCGAGGAAACGGGAACGACGCCCACAGCCGCCGACCAGGAAATCCTCACCCTGTGGCAGTCGGTTGTGGATCGCATGAGGGCCGATCTCTTCTCCGTGGCCACCGAGGTCGAGTGGGTCGGTAAATACCAGCTCATCAAACGTCAGAAGGAACGCGCGAACCTCGACTGGAGCGATCCTCGTCTCGCTGCGATTGACCTGCAGTGGTCAGACCTGCGTCCCAGCCACGGCCTCGTCTATCGTCTGGCGAAGGCCGGCATGGTGACGCGCCTGGTCACAGACGCGGAGGTCGAACGCGCTGCCGACGTTGCACCAACCAACACACGTGCCCACGTGCGAGGATGGGCAGTCGCCAACCGCCGCGATCTTGTGAAGGCCTCGTGGACCTCGCTTGTCTTCGATCCCGGTGAAGGAGACTTGGTCCGTTTCCCGATTGCAGATGCACGCGACACGTCCACCCGATAATTGACGAAAGAAAGAAGAACGAACTATGTCGAATCAGATTTTCGCAGGCGGCCCCACCCCCGAGGACGACGTCACCGAGGTCGGCGGCCAGATCCAGGCCCGTACTTCGTCGATCGACTCTCTCCTCGACGAAATCGACTCCGTTCTGGAAACCAACGCGGAAGCATTCGTTCAGGGCTTCGTCCAGAAGGGTGGCCAGTGAGGTGAGGCGTCGAGTTTTCGGCATCGAAACCGAGTACGGACTCACCGCAGCATCGCCCAGCGGCACCAAGCCGATGGACGCCGAGCACGCCGCACGCCAGCTGTTCGAGCCACTCCTGCACCAGGGCCGTTCCTCGAATCTCTTCCTGCGCAACGGCGGGCGCCTGTACCTCGATGTTGGTGCGCACCCGGAGTATGCGACCGCCGAATGTGATCGGCTTGAGGACCTCCTCGAGCAGGATCGCGCGGGTTCTACCATGCTCGCCGACCTTGCGACGCAGGCTGACAATGCACTATCCGAGCTTGGTACGGATCTGCGTCTGCATCTCTTCCGCAACAACCTCGACTCGCAGGGCAACTCTTACGGCTGTCACGAGAACTACCTCCTGCACCGTCGCCGCGACTTCCGCCAGGTCGCCGATGCACTCGTCGCCTTCTTCGTGACGCGTCAGATCCTGGTTGGAAACGGGTGGATCAATACCGCCACGGCGACCCCACGGCTTCAGTTCTCCCAGCGTGCCGATCAGATGTGGGATGCCGTCTCATCCGCGACGACGCGCTCGCGCCCGATCATCAACACCCGTGACGAGGCATTGGCTGATTCCGGTGCATACCGCCGGATGCACGTGATCGTCGGCGACACGAACGTCGCAGAGCCCACTACAGCCCTCAAGGTCGGCATGACCGAACTGCTTATCCACGCAATTGAGGACGGCCTTCGCATTGAAGATCTGGCGCTCGCCGATCCGATGCGCGCCATTCGCGAGGTGAACGCTGATCTGAGCGGATCGGCAGCCATTGAGCTAGCCAACGGCAGGATGACGACCGCCGTCACCATGCAGCGCGAGATCCGAGACCGTGTCTTGTCACGCATTCCTGTCTCCGAGCTTGACCCGTTGCGCGCCTACGTCGTCGATCTGTGGGGCAGGGGCCTCGACGCGATTGCGAGCGGGGACTGGAGTGGCATCGACACCGAGCTCGACATTGCGATCAAGCACAAGCTGCTCGCCTCTTACTGCGCACGCAGCGGTGCCACGCTCGCAGATCCGCGCGTCGCTCGACTCGAGCTCTCCTACGCCGAGATCACGGCGGATGGCCTACGCGACCGGATGGAGAGTGCGGGGCTCATGCGACGCCTGACAACCGCCGAGGGTGTTCGCCGTGCACAGACAGTTGCACCGGCGACGACACGAGCAACCCTGCGCGGACGTATTATCGCCGCCGCCGAGGACGCGCGAGCCGATCTGAGCGTCGACTGGGTGCACGTGCGCCTCGACGAATCCCAGACGATTCCGCTGTCACTGCAGGACCCGCTGGCTACGACGGACCCACGCGTCGATGCCCTCATCGCGCAGATTGACGCGTCGTCTCCTACGATTCCCGCATGAGCACCGAGTCGTCATCGCCCGATTCGCCTTCCACGCGCCGCGTGAGAGGCTCATCGCAGCGCGCCGCCGCGCGTGCTTCTCGCTCGCAAGGGGCCTCGCGCGGTGGGTTGTTTCTACGTATCGGCCTGGCCCTCACATTGATCCTCGTGGGTGGCGGCCTCACGTGGTGGGTGTTTGCCCCCTCTTCGCGTACGGAGACGGTACCGGGCGCAGAAGCGAGCGCCCAGTCGACGACGCTTCCCTTGTTCGATCGTGTGGCGGTCTCGGGACGCGTGGGGGCCACACCGACAATTGACATCAAGGCACCGCTGGAAGTCGATGGCTTCAAGGCTCGCGTCATCGAAGAAGGCAGCGGTCGCGAGATCACGGAAGGCTCTCCCGTCCTCGTCTCGATCACAGCCTTTGATGGGACAAACGGACGTATGCTCTCCGAGTCCGGTCGTCCACAGATGAGCCTCGGGATCGTTGGATCGGATCAGATTAGCTCAGACCTCGCCATGCTGGTGACCGGCAAGCGTGAGGGGTCGCGTATCCTTGCCTTCCGCACCGTCGCCATGGGGGATGGCTCTCCTAACACCATGGAAATCGACGTCGTCGATATTCTTCCCTCCATCGCCACCGGTACGTCAGTCGATGCTACCGTCGGCCCGATGAGTGTCGAAATGAGCCCGGAGGGGCCACTCATCAGTCATATTGCGACGCTCCCCGGCGGCGTGACGACACAGACCCTCATGAAGGGCGATGGCGTTCAGGTTCACGAGGGTGACCGGGTTGTCGCTCAGTTCACCGTTCTCGGTTGGACCGACGGCGTCGTCCGCGTCAACACCTGGGAAACGGGTGTGCCAGCCGTGGTGAATCTCAACACCGCGATGAAGGGCCTTGCGAATGCGCTCGTTGATCAAAAAGTCGGCTCGCGCCTAGCGATCACGATCCCGCCGGACCTCGCCGCGGGCGATGACACCCTGTGCGTTGTTATCGATATTCTCGGCACTGAGCCGGGTTCGGCCACGGCAGGGGATAACGCGCCTCAGTCCTGATCGCTCATCCCGTGAGAGCCACCGGGCAGGAGCCTCGCAGCGTGTGGGACACTGGGAGACATGCTGAGATGGATGACCGCCGGAGAATCGCACGGACCCGCACTGATCGCCACGATTGAGGGGCTTCCTTCAGGGTTGCATGTGACGACGGATGATCTACGACGCGCATTGGCACGCCGTCGCCTCGGATACGGGCGTGGTGCCCGCCAAAAGTTCGAGGCGGACGAGGTGTCCATCCTGGCTGGTGTCCGCCACGGTGTCACCACCGGCGCTCCTGTCGCTCTTCGTATCGGTAATTCCGAATGGCCGAAGTGGGAGACGGTGATGAGCGCGGAT
This sequence comes from Pauljensenia sp. 27098_8_83, assembly GCF_041432695.1. Lineage (NCBI taxonomy): Bacteria > Bacillati > Actinomycetota > Actinomycetes > Actinomycetales > Actinomycetaceae > Pauljensenia > Pauljensenia sp. 27098_8_83. The sequence continues at coordinate 61,405 of NZ_JAPWAD010000002.1, forward strand.
CCCGTGGATCCTTCCGCCCTGCTGATTGACGCAGGAACAGGCGACGAGCGCGAGATTGCTCGAAACCGACCGTTGACGAGGCCTCGTCCCGGTCATGCGGATCTTCCGGGCATGCTCTCCTACGATCTGGCCGAGGCCCGTCCGGTCCTTGAGCGTGCGAGTGCGCGTGAGACAGCAGCACGTGTCGCCCTCGGCGTTCTTGCCGAGGCGCTCCTGGATCAGGTTGCGGGCGTGGGCCTCGTCTCCCATGTGGTCTCCGTTGGTGGCCAACGCGCCACGGCAAGCGTTCTTCCTACGCCCGCCGATGAGGCGGCCCTCTGCGAGGCATCGATGCGCGCGCTCGACCCGGCCGATAACGCCCGTTTCGAGGCAGCCGTCGATGCTGCCAAACACGCGGGTGACACGATCGGTGGCGTTGCCGAGGTTATCGCCTACGGTGTTCCCGTTGGCCTGGGTACTCACGTGAGTGCTCGTGAACGCCTCGACGCGCGCCTGGCGGCGGCCCTCATGTCGATCCAGTCCGTCAAGGGCGTCGAGATCGGCGATGGTTTCGCGCAGGCGGCGCTGCTCGGATCGCAGGCCCATGACGAGATCGTGCACGGACCCGACGGCCACCTGACTCGTACGTCTAACCACGCGGGTGGGATCGAGGGCGGGACCTCCAACGGTTCGCCGATCATCGCGCGAGCCGCGTTCAAGCCCATTTCAACCGTGCCTCGTGCCCTGCGCAGCGTGGATCTGGCAACCGGCGAAGAGGCCGTTGGCTTGCACCAGCGTTCCGATACGTGCCAAGTCGTTCCCGGTGCCGTGATCGCTGAAGCCGAGGTTGCGCTCGTTCTCGCTGACGCGCTCTTCGAACATGCTGGTGGGCGCTCTGTGAAAGAGATGCGACGCAATCTGGAGGCTTACCTGAGCGTCGTGGGGGAGCGCGCATGAGTGCTCAGGGCCCCGTCGTCCTCGTGGGGCTGCCCGGCGCGGGTAAATCCAAGGTTGGGCGCCTGCTTGCCGAGCGGATGGGCGTTGACCACATCGATACAGACGCCCTCGTCGTTGAGCGCGAAGGCCGTCCGATCGCTGACATCTTCGCCACCGACGGAGAAGCGGCTTTTCGCGTGATGGAGACCGAAGCGGTCGCCGATGCGCTCACGCACGATGCCGTCGTGTCCCTGGGCGGGGGAGCGGCAGCGACTCCCGCCGTTCGGGAGCTCCTATCCGGGCACACGGTCGTCTACATTGACGCTCCCCACGAGGAGCTCGTTCGTCGCACCGCCTCGAAGACGCATCGGCCGCTGCTGGCGAAGGACCCGTCCGGGACGCTTGCGCGCCTGCGCACCGAGCGCGAGCCTCACTACCGATCCGTCGCCACCATCGTCGTCGAGTCAGGGCCTGGTCCCGTCGACGACGTCGTCACCGCCATAGCCCAGCAGTTGGAGCATGCATGAGCACGATTATCCGCGTCACTGGAGAACGCCCCTCGACTATTACTGTCGGACACGGGCTCGGCTTCGAGCCGATCTACGAGGCCCTCGACGAGGCCGCGACGAAGGCGCTCATCATTCACGCGCGTCCTCTCGCTCACCGAGCCGAGGCCCTGGCGCAGTACCTGCGTGACCAGGGGATCGAGGCCTCAACTGCCGACCACCCCGATGCCGAGGCTGGCAAGTCATTCGAGGTTGTTGCGTCCCTGTGGGACGAGTGCGGTCGTCTCCAGCTCGGACGTAAAGACGCGATCGTCGCCATGGGCGGGGGAGCGACCACTGACATGGCCGGTTTCGTCGCTGCTACGTGGCTGCGAGGTATCACCCTCATCAACGTACCGACCACGCTTCTTGCCATGGTGGATGCCGCGGTCGGCGGAAAAACCGGCATCAACACATCGATCGGCAAGAACCTCGTTGGTTCGTTCTATCCGGCAACCTCCGTGGTTGCCGATATGGATCTCCTCGAGAGCCTGCCCACACCCGATCTGGCGGCCGGTGCCGCCGAGGTCATTAAGTGCGGCTTCATCGCCGACCCGGAGATTTTGCGCATCGTCGAGGATACGGAACCGAGCGAGCTTCTGCGATCGAACAGCCCGCAGCTTGCTGAGATCACCACCCGCGCGATCGCAGTTAAGGCCCGCGTCGTGTCCGCAGACCTCACCGAGGGCGGCCTGCGCGAAATCCTCAACTACGGACACACCCTCGCGCACGCCATCGAGCGCGCGAACGACTACACCTGGCGCCACGGCGATGCGGTGGCGGTCGGCTGCTGCTTCGCGGCGCGCCTGGCCCAAGCCCGAGGGCTGCTCAGCGCTGACGACGTTTCTCGCCACGACTGGCTTTTCTCACGCGTCGGGCTGCCGACTCGCTACGAGGGAAGCACTCTCGACGAGCTCACCCACATCATGCTCTCCGATAAGAAGGTACGACGCGGAATCCTGCGTTTCGTCCTCCTCGACGGCATCGCAAATCCCGGGACGGTCTCCGTCGATCCGCAGGAGCTGCAGGCCCCCGCGTCTCAGATCGGCATTCGCGCATGAGCCTTATCGTGTTGATCGGAGTGACTGGCTCCGGCAAAACCACCGTTGGACGCGAGCTCTCCCGCCGCTACGAATTGCCGCTGTACGAGGTCGACGAGGCCGTCGAGGCACGCCTGGGTGCGTCGATGCGCACCCTCGTGGTCGGACGCGATCCGCGCCTGGCCACCACAGCACGCGAAGAAGCCGACCGGCTCCTTGGTCTCGACGAGGGCATTGTCACGCTCGGTGCCTCTCAGCCACTCGACCCAGCCACTGCCTCGTCGATCGAGCGGGCGCGCGCAAACGGCGCGTTCGTCATCGAGCTCAGCGCCGACCTTTCGGCGGTATCACGCCGAGAAGGCCTCGGCGCTCCGCGCTCGGTCGGCCTGGGTGCACCCCGCGCCGTGCTGACCCAGCTCATGAAACAAGCCCGCGAGGCATACGCCTCCGTGGCCGACACAACAGTGGATACGAGTGACCGCACCCCGCAAGAAGTCGCGGATTTGGTCGCACGCGCGTGTAAACTGACCCCTGATTACTGATTCCTTCTCAAGTGAGGTACCCCTGTGGCAACGACCAATGATCTGAAGAACGGCCTGGTTATGGTGATCGACGGCCAGCTCTGGCAGGTTGTCGAATTCCAGCACGTCAAGCCCGGCAAGGGCCCGGCCTTCGTGCGCACCAAGATCAAGAACGTCCTGTCCGGCAAGACCGTCGACAAGACCTTCAACGCGGGCCTGAAGATCGAGACCGCGACCGTCGACCGTCGCGACATGACGTACCTGTACCAGGACGGCACCGACTACGTCTTCATGGACCAGTCCACCTACGAGCAGATCAACGTTCCCGCCGAGACCGTGGGCGATGCCCGCAACTTCATGGTCGAGAACCAGGACGTCATCGTCTCCCAGCACGACGGCACCGTCCTCTTCGTCGAGCTGCCCGCGACCGTCGTCCTGACGATTACGCACACCGAGCCCGGCCTGCAGGGCGATCGCTCCTCCGCCGGCACCAAGCCTGCGACCCTCGAGACCGGCTACGAGATTCAGGTTCCCCTCTTCATGGAGGAAGGCACCCGCGTCAAGGTTGACACCCGCGACGGCTCATACTCGGGTCGCGTGACCGAGTAATGTCGAAGCAGCACCGCTTCACCTCGCGCACCAAGGCCCGCAAGCGCGCGGCCGACGTTGTTTACGAGGCCGACCAGCGCGGCATGGGGTCCAACCCCGACGTGCTGCGCGACCTTCTGCGCGAGCGCCGCGTCATCACCGCGGCTCAGACTCCGCTCCCGGAGTTCTCGATCCAGATCATCGCCGGTGTCGCGGATAATCTGCGCCGCATCGACTCGCTGATTTCCGCGCACGCCCGCGTGCCCGGCCTGGATCGGATCGCCGCCGTTGACCTCGCGGTCATGCGCGTGGCGGTGTGGGAGATGCTCGAGAACGACGAGGTGTCGCCGATCATCGTTATCGACGAGGCCATTTCGATCGTCCGCTCGATCTCGACCGACACCTCACCGTCATTCGTCAATGCAGTTCTCGACGCGATCCGTAAGGACCTCGAGTCTCCCGCGTGGTCGCGCCGCACCTCCGAAGAGGAAGAGATCCGTCAGTCCGATGGGCATGGCGTTTCTCCCGACGAGGCAGTCCCCGCGCAGGAGGCACCTGCGCGTTCGCTGCCTGCCGGTGCACAGCCACTCGATGGTGTCAACGTCGACGACGAGCTCGATGAGCTCCTTGAGGAGTACTGAGCATTCGCCTCAGATAAGACCGTGGGGCCGACTCTCGTTTAGGGAGTCGGCCCCATTTGTTATGCCTTCGCGGCACGTTCCCCACGGTGCCCGGTTGTGCGCCATCGTGGGAAACTGTTGCAGATACGTGTCGGGGCAGGATCACTATGATCCTGCCCCGATTGTCTTCGCGTTTAGAGCGAGAGCCTAGTGGTGCGGACATCCCAGAATTCAGGGCCGTCAACGACGACCTCAAAGGTCCACTCGCCGGGCAGCTGCGCGATCTGAGCGAGCAGCGGACGGGGGAGGTGGGGGGCGCGGATGATGAAGGCTTCTCCCGCGTTCATCGACTGCGCAGCTCCGAGAACGGCAGCGTGACGCAGGCGGTGGGGGATAGCGGTCGCATCAATGGTCGGCTCGGGGAGATCGTGCTCGCCGCAGCCACAGCCGCCGCCGCGAACCCCGGGCTGGGGCAGTTGTTCGATGGTCATGGGGTGGCCTTTCTGTCGGAAAGTTTCATAGGTACCGTTGGCGCATATCGAATTTTACCGGGATAACCCCTTTCATTGCAGTGCTAACGGTACGCGTGTTGTCATGGGAGACGTAATACCCGGTAGGGGTATATGCCAATACCCCTACCGGGTATTACCCGAATCTCGGATCGGCGCTTGTATGCTCACCCCACCGGCCCACACAGGTCCGCGACTTCACCGGATGCACGCCTATTCGCGCTAGCCACGTGGGGTTTCACACGTGGAGGCATCACACCCTTACCTGATGACGGGCGTAGGATGGAACTACGACAGATCCTTTAATGACCGTCCCGTGAGGCGGGGAAGGAGTGCGCGTGGCCGAAGTGCACGCAGATCGCGCATCGCGCGGCAAAGAAGTATTGGGAGTTGGCGACGTCGCACGCTCCCTGACACGCATCGCCTATGAGATCGTTGAACGCAATGGCGGCAGCGATAACCTCGTCATCGCAGGTATCCCGACGCGGGGTGCGACTCTCGCGCGACGGCTTGTCAATCGAATCAAAGAGGTTTCCGGCACCTATGCCGAACTCGCAATCATCGACACCACGATGTACCGCGACGACCTCGCCTCGCAGCCGCTGAGGGCTCCGAAAGAGACCCTGGTGCCTCGCACCGGTATTAACGGCAAGACCGTCGTCCTCGTCGACGACGTCCTGTACACGGGCCGCACCATTAAGGCTGCCCTCGATGCTCTCACCCGTATCGGCCGCCCCGCGGCCGTTCAGCTCGCCGTTCTCATTGATCGAGGACACCGTGAGCTCCCCATTCGCCCGGATTACGTCGGTAAAAACCTGCCGACCTCCCGCGACGAAACCGTCACTATTCTGCTCGACGAAACAGACGGGCGCGACGGCGTCCTTCTCGGGAAAGGCCTGTAAACGATGAGCTTGAATCATCTCATTTCGATCCGCGACCTGACGCGCGAGGAGGCGATTCTAATCCTCGATACGGCGGAGCAGATGGCCTCGACGCAACGTCACGGTGTGAAGAAACTTCCTACGCTTCAGGGCAAGACCGTCGTCAACCTGTTTTTCGAGGATTCCACCCGCACTCGCATCTCTTTCGAGACTGCAGCCAAGCGCCTGAGCGCTGACGTCATCAACTTCCAGTCGCGCGGATCGTCTGTGTCGAAGGGCGAATCGCTCAAGGACACCGCGCTGACGCTCGAGGCCATGGGCGCGGACGCAGTCATCGTGCGTCATTCGTCCTCGGGTGCGGCTCACCGTCTTGCGCACGCCGGCTGGATGAACCTCCCGGTCCTCAATGCCGGTGACGGCACCCACCAACACCCGACGCAGGCACTCCTCGACGCCATGACGCTGCGGCGCCACTACGCTCCCTCGCTTGGCGAGGACGGTGCACCGATCCAGGGGTCGGGCCTCGACGGCGCGCACGTCGTCATCGTCGGCGATGTGCTCCACTCGCGCGTGGCGCGCTCGAACGTCGATCTGCTAACACTCCTCGGCGCGCGCGTCACCCTCGTTGCCCCTCCGACGCTGCTGCCCATTGGCGTCGAGACGTGGAACTGCGAGACTTCCTACAACTTCGATGAAGCCCTAGCGAGCGGCCCTGATGCGGTCATGATGCTGCGCGTGCAGCGCGAGCGTATGTCGAGCGCAGGCGGCGGTTTCTTCCCTTCGCCTGGTGCCTACCACGCTGAATACGGTCTCACACCCGCCCGCTTTGCGACGCTGCGTCCTAACGCTGTCGTCATGCATCCGGGTCCCATGAACAGGGGCCTCGAAATCTGCGCTGAGGCAGCCGACTCAGACCAATCTGTCATCGTCGAACAGGTGTCCAACGGCGTCTGCATCCGCATGGCTGCCCTCTACCTGCTCCTCGCTTCGGAAGGACACAGCAATGACTGAACAGACCCGTGACATCCTCATCACCGGGGCTTCGCTCCTGGGCGGGGAGCCGACCGACGTTGCGCTGTCGGGCGGCACGATCGTCGCCATCGGCGCGGATGCCCGCAACAGTGTGCGCGACCCCCGCGTCATCGACGCCGAGGGACTCATCGCCCTGCCGGGCCTCGTTGACATCCACACCCACCTGCGCCAGCCCGGCGGTGAAGACGCCGAGACCGTTTTCACCGGCACCCGCGCTGCTGCGGTCGGCGGCTACACGGCCGTTCATGCAATGGCGAACACCACGCCCACACAGGATACGGCCGCCATCGTCGATCAGGTACTGCGCCTGGGAGAGGAGGCCGACTGGGTGGAGGTACGCCCCGTTGGTGCGGTCACCAAGGGTCTGGAAGGAAAACATCTGGCATCGATCGGCTCAATGGCCCGTTCGCGTTCCAAGGTGCGCGTTTTCTCCGACGATGGCAAGTGTGTATCCGATCCCGTCCTCATGCGTCGTGCGTTGGAGTACGTCAAGGGTTTTGGCGGCGTCATCGCCCAGCACAGTCAGGATCCTGCCCTCACCGAAGGCGCTCAGATGAATGAGTCGACGCTGTCGGGTGAGCTCGGTCTAGCAGGCTGGCCTGCCGTCGCCGAAGAAGCAATCATCGCGCGCGACATCCTGCTTGCCAAGCACGTAGGTTCACGCCTGCATGTGTGCCACCTGTCCACCGCGGGTTCGGTTGACCTCGTGCGTTGGGGCAAGGCCCAAGGCGTGGACATCACAGCTGAAGCAACGCCCCATCACCTGCTCCTCACCGAGCAGCTGGCGGCCACCTACGACCCGCTCTACAAGGTGAACCCACCGCTGCGCCGAGCTGAAGACGTGGAGGCCGTGCGCGAAGGCCTGGCCGACGGCACCATCGACTGCATCGGCACCGACCACGCACCCCATCCGCTCGAAATGAAGGACTGCGAGTGGCAGGCGGGTGCCTTTGGCATGACCGGCCTGGAAACGGCACTGCCGATCCTTATCGAGACGATGGTGAACACGGGACGCATGGACTGGACGGACATCGCTCGCGTCATGTCGACGGTTCCCGCGCGGATCGGCCGCGTTGAATCGCAGGGCCAGGGCCTCGTCGTCGGAGCACCCGCACACGTGACCCTCGTGGATGCGACCGTGCGCGTCACGGTCGATCCCGCCAAGCAGTGGACCCGCTCCACAAACTGCCCCTTCCGCGGTATGGAACTGCCCGGACAGGTGCGCTACACGATCTATGGCGGCGTCCCGACGGTCGTCGACGCCACCCCGATTGCCAAGGAGGACCGATGACCACGTCCGATATCGCCTTGCTCGTCCTGGAGGACGGCACCGTTTTCAAGGGACGTGCATGGGGCGCGTCCGGCCGCACGCTCGGCGAAATCGTTTTCTCCACCGGCATGACCGGCTACCAGGAGACGCTCACTGACCCCTCGTACCATCGCCAGATTGTCGTCATGACGGCTCCGCACATCGGCAACACCGGTGTGAATGACGAGGACCCCGAGTCCTCGCGCATCTGGGTCGCTGGCTTCGTCGTGCGCGACGCTGCACGCCGCGCCTCGAACTGGCGAGCACGCCGCGAACTGGAAGACGAGCTCGTCTCTCAGGGGATCGTTGGCATCGCCGACGTCGACACGCGTGCGATCACACGCCACATCCGCGAGCGCGGTGCCATGCGCGCCGGCATCTTCTCGGGTGACGCGCTGCCCGTGGGTGCACAGTACCTGGGCGAGGAGGCCGTGGCCTCGCTCGTGCGCATCGTCGCTGAGTCGCCCGCGATGAGCGGGGCGGCACTGGCCGCCGAAGTGTCGACTGACGAGACCTACGTGGTCGAGCCGCTCGGTGACTTCGAAGGCAAGGAACCCATCGCGCGCGTGGTGGCCGTCGACCTCGGCATCAAGTCGCGCACGCCCTACCATCTGGCTGCGCGCGGCGTTCGCGTGTACGTCGTTCCTTCCACAGCGTCTTTCGCCGATATTGAGGCGCTGAAGCCGGACGGCGTCTTCTTCTCCAACGGCCCGGGTGACCCGTCGACGGCCGACCACGAGATCGGTGTGCTACGCGCTGTCCTAGACGCGGGTATCCCATACTTTGGTATCTGCTTCGGGCACCAGCTGTTCGGCCGCGCCCTCGGGTACGGCACCTATAAGCTCAACTACGGTCACCGCGGCATCAACCAGCCGGTGAAGGACGTGGCCACGGGCCGCGTCGAAATCACCGCCCATAACCACGGTTTCGCGGTGGATGCTCCGGTGGGCGAACCGTCCGTCGCGCCCTTCGATTCGGGTCGATACGGCCGCGTCGAGGTCTCTCACATCGGCCTCAACGACGGCGTCGTCGAGGGCCTTCGAGCCCTGGACATCCCCGCTTTCTCCGTCCAGTACCACCCCGAGGCAGCTGCCGGCCCGCACGACGGCGAACTGCTGTTCGATCGCTTCATTACCCTGATGACCGCCGCTAAGGAGACCCACTGATGCCCCGCAGGAACGATCTGTCGTCCGTTCTCGTCATCGGATCGGGCCCCATTGTCATCGGTCAGGCATGCGAGTTCGACTACTCGGGCACGCAGGCATGCCGCGTCCTGAAGGAGGAGGGCCTGCGCGTCATCCTCGTTAACTCCAACCCGGCCACCATCATGACCGACCCGGGGATCGCGGACGCCACGTACGTCGAGCCGATCACCCCGGAGGTTGTGGCCTCGATTATCGAGAAAGAGCGTCCCGACGCGCTCCTGCCCACGCTCGGTGGCCAGACGGCTCTCAACACGGCCGTCGCCCTGTCCGAGATGGGTGTTCTCGAGCGCTTCAACGTCGAGCTTATCGGCGCGTCGATCGATGCGATCCGCGCGGGCGAGGACCGCGAAGAGTTCAAGGAGATCGTCGAGCGTTCAGGCGCCGAGGTCGCGCGTTCCTTCATCGCCCACACGATGGAAGAGTGCCACGCCGCGGCCGCTCAACTCGGTTACCCCCTCGTCGTGCGCCCCTCCTTCACCATGGGCGGCCTCGGCTCCGGTTTCGCTTACACCCCCGAGGACCTCGAGCGCATCGCGGGCCAGGGTCTTGCGGCGTCGATCACGACCGAGGTCCTGCTGGAAGAGTCGATCCTCGGCTGGAAGGAATACGAGCTTGAGCTCATGCGTGACAAGGCGGACAACGTCGTCGTCGTGTGCTCGATTGAAAACGTCGACCCGGTCGGCGTACACACGGGTGACTCGATCACGGTCGCCCCGGCGCTGACCCTCACCGACCGCGAGATGCAGCGCCTGCGCGACATCGGCATCGCCGTCATCCGCGCCGTCGGCGTCGACACCGGCGGCTGTAACATCCAGTTCGCGATCCACCCTGAGACCGGCCGCATCATCGTCATCGAGATGAACCCCCGTGTCTCGCGTTCCTCTGCTCTGGCTTCGAAGGCAACAGGCTTCCCGATTGCGAAGATCGCCGCTCGTTTGGCCACCGGCTACACGCTCGATGAGATTCCGAACGACATCACGGGCTCGACCCCGGCCTCGTTCGAGCCGACACTCGACTATGTCGTTGTCAAGGTTCCGCGTTTCACCTTCGAGAAGTTCCCCGCCGCCGACCCGACGCTCACCACCTCGATGAAGGCCGTGGGCGAGGCCATGGCAATCGGACGTTCCTACACCGAGGCCCTGCAGAAGGCCCTGCGCTCGATCGACAAGAGCGGCGTGCAGTTCCACTGGGATGGCGAAGCGCCCAGCCCCGAGGAGACCCGCGCACTCGTCGAGGCGGCGTCGGTTGGCACCGAGGGGCGTCTCGTCCAGGTTCAGCAAGCGATCCGAGGTGGTGCGACGCTGGAGGAGCTCTTTGAATCCACCAAGATCGATCCGTGGTTCCTCGACCAGATGTTCCTCCTCGATGAGGTCGCGACTCGCATCCGCGAGGCTGAGGCGCTCACGGGTGACGTCCTCGCCGAGGCGAAGCGCCACGGCTTCTCCGACCGCCAGATCGCAGCCATGCGTGGCCTATCGGAGGACACGGTGCGCGAAGTACGCGGCGCGTTCGGCATTCACCCGGTCTTTAAGACCGTCGACACCTGCGCTGCCGAATTCGCTGCTCGCACGCCCTACCACTACTCGACCTACGACCAGGAGAACGAAGTTCGTCCGCGTGAGCGCGAAGCCGTCATCATCCTGGGTGCAGGCCCCAACCGCATCGGTCAGGGCATCGAATTCGACTACTCGTGCGTGCACGCGGCCATGTCGCTGCGCGATCACTACGAGACCATCATGGTCAACTGCAACCCAGAGACGGTCTCGACCGACTATGACATCTCCGACCGCCTGTACTTCGAGCCGCTCACGCTCGAGGACGTGCTGGAAATTTACCGCGCCGAGTGCGAGGCGGGACCCGTCAAAGGCATGATCGTCCAGCTGGGCGGACAGACCCCGCTCTCGCTAGCTGCTGATCTCGAGCGCGCCGGCGTGCCGATCCTGGGCACGAGCCCGCGTGCCATTGACCTGGCCGAAGACCGCGAGGAGTTCGGCAAGGTTCTCGAAGCTGCTCACTGCCCGGCGCCCGCGCACGATACGGCGCACACGCCTGAGCAGGTCATCTCCGTCGCCGAAAAGGTCGGCTACCCAGTCCTCGTGCGTCCCTCCTTCGTGCTGGGCGGACGTGGCATGGCGATTATCAACGACGAGCCAGCGCTTCGCGACTACCTCGCAAGCCACGACTCCGAGCTGCTCTTCTCCCGCGGTCCGCTCCTCATTGACCGCTTCCTCGATGCGGCGATCGAGATCGACGTCGATGCCCTGTACGACGGTGAAGAACTCTTCATGGGCGCGATTATGGAGCACATTGAGGAAGCCGGTATTCACTCGGGTGACTCCTCCTGCGTCTTGCCTCCTATGACGCTGTCCGCACGCGAGCTCGAGCGCATCACGGCCTCGACGGAAGCGATCGCACGCGGCGTCGGCGTGCGCGGCCTCATTAACATCCAGTTCGCGCTGCTCTCCGACACCCTGTACGTCATCGAGGCAAACCCGCGCGCGTCGCGTACCGTCCCCTTCGCCTCAAAGGCAACCGGCGTTCAGCTGGCGAAGGCCGCAGCGCTCATCCAGGTCGGCGCGACGATCGCTTCGCTGCGCGAGCGGGGAATGTTGCCCGCCCACGATGCCCGCGAGATTCACGACGGTGGCTCGATCGCCGTCAAGGCTGCGGTCCTGCCTTTCAAGCGCTTCCGCACCGCAGGCGGCGAAATCGTCGATACCGTGCTCGGTCCTGAGATGCGCTCCACGGGTGAGGTCATGGGCATCGACCGCGATTTCCCGACGGCTTTCGCCAAGTCGCAGCTCGGTGCCTCGACCGATATGCCAACCTCCGGTACGGTCTTCATCTCGATCGCTGACACCGACAAACGCGCAATCGTCCTGCCGGCGGCTCGCATGCACGAGATGGGCTTCACCATCCTGGCAACCTCGGGCACCGCGTCCGTTTTGCGCCGCAACGGCATCGAAGCTCAGGCAGTCCGCAAATCGTCTGAGGGCCGCGGCGACGGGGGAGAGCCGACCGTCGTCGACCTCATCAACGAGGGGGCGATCGACATGGTCGTCAATACACCTCAGCGCAGCGCTCCGCGTAACGACGGGTACCAGATCCGCGCGGCTGCCGCCTCGCAAGACCGACCCGCTGTCACAACACTCCAGGCGTTCAATGCGATGGTGCAGGCCATCGAAGTTCGTATGCGCGGGGCATACTCCGTGCGTAGCTTGCAGGAATGGGACATTATCCGATCGGAGGAAACACGATGACCGCATCTGTTGTCAAGCCGACGTCTTCCGTCGGCTTTGGAGACCGCCTCTACACCGCCATGCGCACGTATGGGCCGGTATGCGTCGGTATCGATCCTCATGCCAGCCTCCTCAAAGAATGGGGACTTGACGACGACGCGAATGGTGTGCGAGAGTTCTCCCTCCGTGTCATCGAGGCACTCGGTGGACGCGTGGCCGCTTTCAAGCCTCAGGCCGCTTTCTTCGAACGGCATGGCTCGCATGGTGTTGCCGTCCTCGAAGAGGTTATCGCCGCATGTCGCGAGGTCGGCACTCTGTGCATCGTGGATGCCAAGCGGGGTGACATCGGCTCGACGATGGATGGTTACGCACATGCGTTCCTCTCTGATTCGTCGCCGCTTGCGGGAGACGCCGTGACTCTGTCGCCTTATCTCGGCGTCGGATCACTGACTCCGGCACTCGAGCTTGCACGTCAGACCGGCAGGGGAGTGTTCGTCCTCGCCCTCACCTCGAACCCTGAGGGCGCGTCCGTCCAGCACGCCCGCACCGCAGATGGAATCAGCGTTGCTGGTCATGTCGTGTCCCAACTGGCGGACTTTAACAGTCAGTGTGAGCAACAACACCTTGGTCCTGCTGGCATCGTCGTAGGCGCTACCGTCGGCGACGCTGTCAAGCGATTGGGCATTGATCTTGCGGCTCTCAATGGCGCTTTTTTGGCACCAGGAGTAGGCGCACAAGGCGCCGGTCCAGCGCAGGTCAGGGAGGTTTTCGCCGGAGCGACGGATGCTGTCCTCGCTTCGTCTTCGCGTGCAATCCTGCGTTCCGGCCCGGCCATTACCGGCCTTCGAGACGCCTACCGTGCGACGGTTGATTCGCTGCAATAATCTGCTGTGTTACTAAAGAAGCAGCGTTTTGGTCTGGCACTAGTGGTCGGGAAGGTGACATAGTTTATTTACCGAAGATCCCAACGGAGGAGATGATCAGAATGGCACTACCTGATCTCACGCCAGAACAGAGGGCACAGGCTCTTGAGAAGGCAACGCAGGCACGGAGGCGTCGCGCCGAAGTGAAGAACGCGCTCAAGGCGCGCTCGATGAACCTGTCGGAGGTTTTGGAACTCGCTGATACAGACGAGGCCGTGGCGAAGATGAAGGTCGTTTCGCTACTGGAGTCGCTGCCGCGCGTCGGCACGAACACGGCCGCCGTGTTGATGGACGAGTACAAGATTGCCCAAAGCAGGCGCGTGCGTGGCCTTGGCCCCGTCCAGCGGAAGGCGCTCGTCGAGCGTTTCGGCTGACGCGGTAAAGCGTGGCACACTTGAGCCATGACTAAGGCTCAACTGACCGTCCTCGCTGGCCCTACGGCCGTTGGAAAGGGAACTGTTGTCGCTGCGCTCACAAAGCGCTACCCGGCACTGAAGGTGTCGGTCTCGGCAACAACCCGCGATCCTCGACCCGGTGAACTGAACGGCGTCCACTACTACTTTGTTTCCCCCCAAGAGTTCGATGCAATGATCGAACGGGGAGACATGTTGGAGTGGGCGCTTGTTCATGGGAAAAACAAGTATGGGACCCCCCGTGGTCCGGTCGATGAAGCTCTCAATGTCGGCAATCCCGTGCTCCTCGAGATCGATTTAGCCGGTGCACGCCAGGTGCGCGCCAACAGGCCCGACGCACAGTTCATCTTCCTTGCACCTCCCTCGTGGGAGGAGCTTCAGCGCCGCCTCATCGGCCGCGGTACCGAAGGCCCCGAAGAGCAGGCTCGGCGCCTTGCCACTGCCCGTGTCGAGCTTGAGGCGGCTTCGGAGTTTGATCACGTTGTGATCAACGACGATGTGGAGCGCGCGGTGGATGAGCTGGCTCGGCTCATTGGCCTGGAGTAATATCTATCTGAATCCGCCACTGAGAGGAAAATACGCATGTCCGGAATTGTTGCCCAGCCCGTGGGCATCACCTCCCCGCCCATTGACGATCTGCTGAAGCACGTCGATTCCAAGTACGCGCTGGTGATCTTCGCTGCGAAGCGTGCGCGCCAGATTAACTCGTACAATCTGCAGCTTCAGCAGAACATGATCCAGTTCGTGGGGCCGGTCGTTGACGTACAGCCGGATGAGAAGCCTCTGGCGGTTTCCCTGCGTGAAATCAACGAAGGCCTCCTGTCTCTCGAAGCTAACCCCGAGGCCTGACGTGGCAACCATCGTCGTCGCAGTGACCGGCGGCGTTGCAGCCTTCAAAGCACCCATCGTGGTCCGCGAGTGTCAACGCGCGGGCCACGACGTGTATGTTGCTGCCACGCGCGCGTCGTTGGAGTTTGTCGGCCGTTCGACCTGGGAGGGCATCACGTCCCGCCCTGTCGCCGTGGATATCGCGGGGGAGGGGCGTGCCGAGCACGTGGAGCTCGCCCGAATTGCCGACCTCATTATTGTTGTACCTGCGACTGCGAACTCCTTGGCGCATCTTGCGGCCGGTTTCGCGAACGACATGGTGTCGCTGACGGTTCTTGCCTCGAACGCCCCTGTCGTCGTTGCCCCGGCGATGCATTCCAACATGTGGCTGGCTCCCGCCACTCAAGCCAATGTCCGCACACTACGTGAGCGCGGAGTGCACATCATTGATCCGACGTCCGGTGCACTCGGTTCGGGTGACAATGGGATCGGTCGTCTGCCGGACCCAGAGGAAATCGCGCGAAAGGCACTTGAGGTACTTTCTCACCATGAGCGGGTTTCCCACGTGCTCGCCGACCGCACGGTCGTCGTCACGGCCGGGGGTACTCGCGAGCCGATCGATCCGGTCCGTTTTTTGGGTAATCAGTCGTCTGGTCGGCAGGGGCTGGCAATCGCATCGGCGGCAGCACGAGCTGGAGCGGCGGTCAGGGTCATCGCGGCCAATATTGAATCGGCTCTCCTCGCAGGGCTCCCTTCAACCGTACAGGTCACCCGCGTGGGCAGTGCCCTTCAGATGCGAGAAGCCACGGTCAGCCAGGTCATTGACGCCGATGCTCTCGTCATGGCGGCCGCCGTCGCTGACTTCCGTCCCGAGGCCGTCTCACAGTCAAAGATGAAGAAAGACCCCACAAACGAGGAGGCGCCTACCATTCGTCTCGTGCGCAACCCCGATATCCTCGCTGAGATCGGGCACAGTGAGAAGCGCCCGCCCCTCGTCGTTGGCTTCGCCGCTGAAACCGGCACAGAGGAGGAGATCCTCGCCTACGGTGCCGATAAGGCGGTGCGTAAGGGAGCAGATTTCATCTGCCTGAACCGGGTGGGCAGCGGCATCGGGTTCGGCGACGTTGCTAACGACGTCCGCGTCCTCGATGCCAGCGGTCACATCGTCGGCCGTTACGTCGGCTCGAAGGGTGAAGTAGCCGCAGGTCTCGTCGGCCATATGGCCTCATTCCTTGATAATCTAAAGTGGTGAGTCAACAGCTTTTTTCTTCTGAGTCCGTTACCGAAGGCCACCCCGACAAGGTCTGTGACCGCATTTCCGATGCGATCCTTGACGCGCTGCTCGCCGCCGATCCTCGCTCGCGTGTCGCCGTCGAGACGATGGCGGCAACCGGCCTCATTCACGTCGCCGGTGAGGTGACGACCGAGGCGTACGTTGAGATCCCGGAGATCGTGCGCCGCGAGATCCTCTCGATCGGATACGACTCGTCGCGCGTTGGCTTTGATGGCGCGTCCTGTGGCGTCTCTGTGTCGCTTGATGGCCAGAGCCCCGACATCGCCGGCGGCGTCGACGAGGCCCTTGAGGTGCGCGGCACCCAGGGTGGCGATCCACGCGACCGCCTCGGCGCTGGCGACCAGGGCATCATGTTCGGCTACGCCTCCTCCGACACCCCCGATCTCATGCCTGCCCCCATCTGGCTCGCTCACCGCCTCGCAAAGCGCCTGGCTGACGTGCGCAAGCAGGGCATTGTTGAGGGGCTGCGTCCCGACGGTAAGACTCAGGTGACTCTTGCCTATGAGAACGGCCGCCCGGTAGGCATCGATACGATTGTCGTGTCCACTCAGCACGACGAGGCTCTGTCTCAGTGCGCGATCAGCGACGCCGTGCGCGACTACGTCATCACGCCCGTCATTGACGAGTCCGGCCTCGCTCTGGCGACGGGTTCGATGAAGACTCTCATTAACCCCTCAGGACGCTTCGTCCTGGGTGGTCCCGCCGCTGACGCTGGCCTCACCGGTCGCAAGATTATCGTCGATACCTACGGTGGCATGGCCCGCCACGGAGGCGGCGCATTCTCCGGAAAAGATCCTTCGAAGGTTGACCGTTCCGCGACGTATGCTGCCCGTTGGGTCGCCAAGAACGTCGTGGCCGCGGGTATTGCCCAGCGTTGCGAGATTCAGCTTGCATACGCGATCGGCCGCGCTCGCCCGATTGGCCTGTACGTCGACACCTTCGGGACAGCGTCGGTGCCCGAGGAACGCATTGCTGACGCGATCCGCGAGGTCTTCGACCTGCGCCCACTCGGCATGATCGAGGACCTTGATCTGCTGCGTCCGATCTACCGTGAGACCGCCGCCTACGGTCACTTCGGTCGCGAACAGTTCCCGTGGGAGGCCACCAACCGCGTTGACCAGCTCAAGGCTGCTCTCGCATGAGTCAGGTGCCCGAAGCCGAAGACTACCTGCCCTCGTACGAGACCGAGGCTGCGCGTCGCGCCTGGCGTCGTCGCACGAGCCTGGAGATGATCATCTCCGGTTGCATTGGCCTCGTCACGTCTTTCGTTCTGTCGATTGAGGCGTGGCAGCTCGCTGCCGATTCGTCCACGCGCTTCGGTTGCGACATTTCGTCTGTGCTCTCGTGTTCGACGGTTGCTCAGACCTGGCAGGCTCGCATCCTCGGCTTCCCTAACGCCTTCCTCGGTATCTTTTTCGAGGCCGTTGTCCTAGCCATCTCGGTGGCTATTTTCTCCGGCGTGAAGTTTCCGCGTTGGTACATGCTGGGGACGAACCTGCTCTACACGATCGCATTGTTCTTCGCGTTCTGGCTCTTCGGGCAGTCGTATTTCATCATTCAGGTGCTGTGCCCGTGGTGTCTGCTCATCACGCTGACGACGACACTCGTGTTCGGCGGCATCACCCGTATCAACATTCGTGACGGCGTCATCCAGGCGCCCGAGGGTCTGCGTCGTGTCGTCGCCCAGGGACTTGACTGGGCGCTGTGGGGTCTCATCGTGTTCGGTGTCCTCGCCATGGTGGTCGCGAAGTACGGTCTGAAGCTCCTGAGCTGAGTACGGGACGCAGATGAGCACGGGCCGTGATTCACTGGAATCATGACTTCCCAACAGGGCATGCTTGACGGCTTCGATCCGCCGCGCTCTCGCAGCGCGGAGATCGCCCGCGTGCTCGTTGATATCGACCTGCCACACATTGATCGGCCTCTCGACTACGTTGTTCCAGACAAGCTGATCGACCAGGCCACGGTTGGGAATCTGGTTCGCGTGCGTTTTTCGGGCGCGCGCGTCGATGGATGGATCATTGAGCGCACGCGCCGTGATGTACTCGACGATGCCGCTCATATTGAGTCGGTCTCCTCGTCGATTCCGGTGTTGACTCCCGCGCTCTATGAGACTGCTCGGCGCATTGCCGGGCGTTTTCTTGCGACAACATCGCAGGTCCTTTCTCTCGCTATTCCTCCCCGGCACGCACGGGGTGAAACGCGCGTGTTGGAGCAGGCACCCCTGCCGTGGCCGCGTCTGGAGGCTCCGTCAGCATCGGCGGGGTGGGGAGCATACTCGGCTGGTGAGGCACTGCTGAGCAGACTCTCGTCCGGCGAATCCCCTCGCGCGGTCGTGACCGCTCTGCGCCCCCTCATGCGCTGCTGTCTATCAGATGCCGTTGCGGCGACAGTTGCATCAGGTCGCAGCGTCATCGTCGTTACGCCCACCGGCGAGGACGCGACGCGATATGCGCGCTCTCTCGAGGAGGATCTCGGCCTCCCCGTCGCGGTGACGGGCGGTGAGGTGGCACCCGAAGAGCGGTACCGTATCCACGCAGCCGCAACACTTGGTCGTGTTCCGATCGTTGTCGGTACGCGCTCTGCAGTGTGGGTCCCATGCGCGTCGCTCGGCCTTATCATCATCTGCGACGACGGGGATGATCGACACCGTGAGCGGCGTTTCCCACGGTGTGACAGTCTTGATGTCGCTGTTCAGCGATGCGCCGTGGAGGGCGCTGGACTTCTCGTCGCCTCGTACGCGCGTTCCGTCAAGGCTCAGGCTCTCGTTCGTTCCGGCTGGGCGGCGAGCCTCGATCCGTTCCCGGGTGCGTTGCGCGACGCAACGCCGCGCGTCCATCTGCACGGGGTCACGGAGGCGCAGCGCGAGGGGGCCAGCGGCCATATGCGCATCCCTCAGGCGGCTCTGCGTATGATCCGCCAGGGCCTACGCGAAGGTGCTGTTCTTATTCAGGTCGGCGCATCTGGCTATTGGCCGACGGTCGTGTGCCGCCGCTGCGGCGAGCGCGCACGCTGCCGCCATTGCTCCGGCCCGCTCGCGCTGGGCAGCGGGGGAGAGATGACGTGTTCGTGGTGTGCGCGCACCTCCGTCTCGTGGCGTTGCCCCCACTGTTCGGGTACTGACCTAAGGGCAGCCCGCGTCGGTTCCACGCGCACAGCGGAGGAGATCGCTCGCAACCTTCCGGATGCATCCGTGCTCGAATCCTCAGCTGCACATCGGATCAACCGGCAGCTGCCGGCGCGCCCGACGGTCGTTGTGGCCACGCCGGGTGCTGAGCCGGACGTTGATGGAGGATACGCCGGAGCCATCATCCTTGATGCCCATGCCCTCGCCGGTCGTGCCGAGCTGTGGGCACCGGAGGAAGCCGCCAGGCGCTGGCTCAACGCACTGTCGCTCGTCCGCCCAGGTCACCCCGGCCTCGTCGTGGGGATGATTCCGGACGCGTTGGGTCAGACGCTTGTGCGCTGGGCTCCCACTGACTACGCCGATCGGCTCCTCGATGAGCGTGAGGCACTTGGCTTCTTCCCGGCCACGACGATGGTCGCCCTGGACGGTCCTTCGGCTCAGGTACGCCAAGTTGCCGAGCAGGTCATTCGTGAGGGCGGCGCGGAGCTGGTGGGTACGGTCGTGCGTCCGGCGACTCGCGAAGGCGAGGAGAACGAGGTGCGCACACTGGTGCGAACCCCGTTGGCGGGCGCTGCCGCAATGCTGGCGGTCCTTGCCGATATTCGGCGTTCGCGCAGCGCGCGCAAGGCACCACTCGTCAAAATGAGCGTGAACCCACCCGAGCTCTTCTGAGTCAGCGCCTGCCCAGTGCCGTAAACTGACGGCCGTGCGCATTATTTTTGCTGGTACCCCCGAAGCCGCAGTCCCCACGCTGAAGGCACTGTTATCGTCATCCCACGAGGTTGCTCTCGTCATGACGCGTCCACCTGCTCGACGCGGTCGCGGCAAGACCATGTACCCCTCCCCGGTCGCGGACGTCGCTGCCCAGGCCGGTGTGGAGCTCCTGGAAACCACAACTCTCAAGAGTCCCGAGATTGCGCAGCGTATTGAGGACGTTCATGCGGACCTTGGCGTCGTCGTAGCCTACGGAGGTTTGGTTCCGCCGAACGTGCTCGCGATGCCTACGCATGGGTGGGTGAACCTGCATTTCTCGGATTTGCCCAGGTGGCGCGGCGCTGCCCCAGTCCAGTGGGCTATTCGTGCAGGCGACGCGACGACCGCGTCCTGCGTGTTCAATCTCGAGGAAGGTCTGGATACGGGCGATGTCTATTCGCGCGTCGAGGTCCCGATCCGCCATGAGAGTGCTGGTGAGCTGCTCGCGTCGATGGCCGAGGCTGGGGCACCCCAGGTGCTCAGTGTCGTCGATGCGCTCGCTGACGGCAGCGCGACAGCTATCGCGCAGTCGTCGGAGGGCGTGACGCATGCGCGGCGTCTCGAACATGTTGACGGTTACGTGTCGTTCACGCACGATGCAGCCCACGAAGACCGCATTATCCGTTCCGTGACGCCCAATCCCGGTGCCTACACGCTCTTGCCGGGTGGCGTGCGCATGAAGCTCGACAAGGCAACACCCGTGGACCGGGACGATCTCGAACCCGGCCAGCTTGAGGTCACGAAGAAGCAGGTGACCGTCGGATGCGCGCGCGGCGCTCTCGTGCTCGGTAAGGTCGCACCGGCCGGCAAGTCGTGGATGGACGCGGCCGCATGGGCCAGGGGAGCGCGGCCTTCTGACGACCTGCGCTTCGGTGGAGACCTGGAGGGGGCGCGATGAGCGAGAGGCGATACGCGGACGGCTACCGCAAGCTGCGCAAAGCCGACGAGCCCCGTCGCATTGCCTACGAGGTTCTTCACGAGGTCGCCACGCAGGGCGCGTTCGCGAACATCATCCTGCCGAAGGCGCTGCGCCAGGCCCGGCGCGACGGCCATTTTTCTGACCGTGACGCTGCCTTCACCTCCGAGCTCGTCCACGGCACACTGCGCGCGATTGGGCGCCTCGACTGGGTGATTTCCCGTCACGTCGATCGTCCCCTGGCCGACCTCGACCCGCGTGCCCTCGTCATCCTGCGCATGGGGGCACACCAGCTTCTCGATATGCGCGTGCCCGACCACGCGGCCGTGTCGGCAACCGTGGATCTCGCACGCGAACATCTCACGGACGGTCCTGTCCGTTTCGTGAATGCTGTCCTGCGCTCGATCACCCGCGAGGATCCTGGCGAGCGCGAGGCGGCCATGGATGCCATTGCCGACGAGGACGAGGCTCTTGGCGTGCGCTACTCACACCCGGCGTGGATGGTCGCTGCTTTCCGCGACGCCCTCAAGGCCCACGGTTATCCCGAGGATGAACTTGTCGATGTGCTGGCGGCTGATAACGAGGTTCCCACGGTCACGTTGGTGGCCCGCCCGTCGCTGATGAGCGTTGACGAGCTCGCCGACGAGGCCGAGGATATCCTCGACACCCGCGTTGCCCTGGGTGCCGTGTCTCCGTACGCGGTCCTCCTCGAATCCGGCGACCCCGCGCGTCTGCCCTCGATTCGTGATGGACGCGCTGGCGCCCAGGATGAAGGCTCGCAGCTCGCGACGCTGATCGCTGCATCCGCACCGCTGGAGGGCGGGTCTGACGAACGTTGGCTCGACCTGTGCGCGGGCCCCGGCGGTAAGGCCGCACTCCTGGCCGGCCTCGCCGCAGGCGTCGGAGCACGCCTGACCGCCAATGAGGTGCACCCGCACCGCGCCCGCCTCGTCGAGCGCACCACGCGTCAGTTCGACTCGATCGAGGTCGTGAGCGGTGACGGCCGTACTTTCGGTGGGGGACGCAGCGCTTGGCCACTGGCGTCCTTCGACCGTGTCATCGTCGACGCTCCCTGCTCGGGCATGGGGTCCATGCGCCGTCGCCCCGAGTCCCGATGGAATCGCACCCCCGCAGACGTCGAGGAACTCACCGTCCTTCAGCGCGAGCTACTTGATCGTGCGCTCGCTCTGACGCGCCCCGGAGGCGTTCTCACCTATATCACGTGTTCACCGCATGCGGCGGAGACGCGTGATCAGGTCGCGCGTCTGCTGGAAAGCGGTGAGGTTGAGCTGCTTGACACCGTCGCACTCGCCAACGAATGCGCACCCGAGGCTCTGGACGTCCCCGCGTCTGCGGGCATCATCAAGGGCTACGACGGTCGTACGCTGCAGCTGTGGGACCACCGTTTCGGTACGGATCTTATGTTTGTGGCCTGCCTACGCAGGCGCTAGCATATGCGTTATGAACGCCACAATTAGCCCGTCGATCCTCAACTGCGACATCGCTGACCTGCGCGGTGAGCTCACCAAGATCGCAGGAGCGGATATCGCTCACGTTGACGTCATGGATAACCATTTCGTCCCGAACCTCTCGTGGGGTCTGCCCGTCGCGGAAGCAGTCGTGAAGTCCGGCATCCTGCCGGTTGACGCGCACCTGATGATCGAGGACCCGGATCGCTGGGCGCCGCAGTACGCCGAGGTCGGCTGCGAGTCCGTCACCTTCCATGCTGAGGCAGCCGCAGCACCGCTGCGTCTGGCACGCGAACTGCACCGCATCGGTGCGCGAGCCGGCCTCGCGCTCAAGCCCGCGACTGATATCGCGCCGTTCGTGGACATCCTCAACGAGTTCGACATGATCCTCATCATGACGGTCGAGCCCGGCTTCGGCGGGCAGTCCTTCATCGAACAGATGATTCCGAAGATCGAGCGCACGCGCGCGGCGATCAACGCCGCGGGGCTGCAGGTGTCGATTCAGGTCGACGGCGGCATTTCCCGCGCGACCATCGAGCGAGCGGCTGAGGCCGGGGCAGACAACTTCGTCGCAGGTTCCGCGGTGTTCCGAGCCCAAGACGCACACCGCGAGGTCGAGGCGCTGCGCGAGCTCGCCAACGCCCACACACACTGATCGCATAGGATTCTTCGCGGCCGGATGGGATGAGGTCCCATCCGGCTGCCTCTTTTCTTCTCTATCGGATACGCCTCGCGCGGCGCGCCCGGCGGTGGCACAATGGCACACGAGTACTCCGGGGTCGGTGAAAGTCCGAACCGGCGGTGATAGTCCGCGACCCGCCCTCACAGAACGAGGACGGTTGAGCCGGTGAAATTCCGGCACCGACGGTGAAAGTCCGGATGGGAGGAGTGCATGAGGCGCATTCGTGCGTCTGCTGTGCTGCGCGTACCCCCGGTGTCGGAAAGCAAGTCGTGGCAACTCGGAATAAGCCCCGCGGTGCTCTCACCGTCGCGGCGCCGATCATTTTTCTCGCCCTTGTGCTGGTGGGATGGTGGCTGACGACCTCGCTCACCGGCATCGAAGCATGGCGCCTGCCGGATCCGCTTGCTGTCGCCCGCAAAGGGGTAGCGCTTCTTCAGCGCCCCGCCACCTGGCGTCAGATCGCGGTGACGGGAGGAGAGGCAATTGCAGGGTGTGCGCTCGGAACGGTCGTTGCGCTGCCGTTAGCGTATGCGATCTACCGCTCGCGGCTGCTGGCTGCTGCGGTGGAACCCTTCCTTGGAGCAACCCAGGCGTTGCCCGCCATCGCCATCGCCCCCATCCTCGTGCTGTGGGTCGGGTACGGCATCACGCCGGTCATCGTGCTGTGCGCACTGATGGTATTTTTCCCGATCCTAGTTTCCAGCGTCGTCGGCTTGCGCCATATCGACCACGAGCTGCTCGAGGCTGCCGCACTCGACGGTGCGACGGGCTGGACGATGGCCGTACAGATGGAACTACCACTCGCTGCACCCGCAATTCTGGGTGGCCTGCGTAACGGGTTTGCTCTGTCTGTCACGGGCGCAGTCGTTGGGGAGATGGTCATGGGAGGGTCCGGACTCGGGCAGGTACTCACTCAAATGAGAAGCAACGTGGACACCGCCGGCATGTTCGTCATCATCGCGATCCTGTGCGTCATGGCAACAATTTTGTACGTCATCGTGTACCGGATCGAGCGGTCGAAGCGCTACGCCATCACGCAGTGAAGGAGACATCCCTTGAAGCTTTCCACTATCGTCCGCGCGACCGTTATCGGCGCCAGCGCCTCGCTTGCGCTGGCCGCATGTGCAGCGGGCCCCGGCGCAACGCAGTCAGGCGCGTCCGAGCGAGGCGGCTCGAACGTCACGATCGGCCTGACCTACATTCCTAACGTGCAGTTTGCCCCGGTATATGTCGCTGATTCCCAGGGCCTCTACAACGACGCCGGTGTCACCGCAACGGTCCGTCATCATGGTTCGGATGAGGGTCTGTTCACGGCGCTCCTCGCCGGTCAAGAGGACGTCGTCATTGCATCCGGCGACGAGGCCGCCGTGGCGGCCTCACAGGGCCTGGATCTCGTGTCGATCGGCCAGTATTACGCAACCTACCCGGGAACCGTCATCGTGCCAGCCTCGTCGTCGATCACGAGCCTGGCTGACCTGGCCGGAAAGAACATCGGTATCCCCGGTGAGTACGGTTCGAGCTACTACGCGACTCTCGCCGCTATCAAGGCCGGTGGCCTGCAGACATCCGACGTGACGATTTCGTCGATCGGTTACACGCAGCAGGCAGCCCTCGCTGCCGGACAGGTGGACGCGGTTGTCGGCTTCACCAACAACGACGCGGTGCAGATGCGTCTTGCGGGTATTGACATTCGCGAGATTCCTTTGGACGGTGCCTCGACGCCTCTGGTTGCGGCGTCGATCATCACGACGCGTCAGTGGGCGCAGGCTCACCCCGATGCGGCGCGTGCGGTCGTGTCCGCAACCACCGACGCGATGAATGCGATCGCCGCCGATCCCCAGATCGCGATTGACGCGACCGCGAAGTGGGACACGACGCTGAGTGATGAGGCGACGCTGGCCGCAGCGAATGCGGTGCTCGCCGCGACTGTTCCGCTGTGGCTCGGAGACGACGCGCACGCTGACGGGGTGCAGGATCTCGCTACGTGGTCCTCGATGGTGTCGTTCCTGAACTCCATCGGTGTCCTCGAAGGAGACGTCGATCCAAGCGCCATCGTGAGCAACGAGTACGCGAGTACCGCCGATACCGCGTCTTCTCAGTCCTGACGGTGCGCCGCATGCTCGGGACGCGCACGCTTCGCGTAGGGTAGGCGGGTGAGTACCGCCGTCAACGCTAACGTGCGCGTCCTTGAGCTTTTTGTGGAGCTCCTGGGCGCGCGTCCCGGGCGCACCAAGGCGCAGCTGCGGGAGCTTCCGGGCTATCAGGGGCTTGCAGATGATGCCTTTGAGACCCAGTTCCAGCGCGATAAGGATGCGCTGCGTGACGCGGGCGCTCACATGACGATTCGTTCGGGGGAGCGCTACAGCATTTCCTGGGATTCTTTCGCGCCAGGTATTGAGGTGACGAGCGCCGATCGTGCGCTGATGTCGCTGGCCGCGCGCGCGTGGGATAGCAGCGAGTTTTTCGCCGATGCGATCGACGCAAAAGCCGCTGCTGCGTCCCGTGATGATGTCTCCGCTCCCACAATTCGTCTTGGGCTCACCGGCCTCGGAGCTGCAACCGCCTTGTCTCAGGCCATCCGTGAACGCCGAGTGGTGTGTTTCGAATACCCGGGATCCGGGCAGTTGACGGAGCGTTCCGTGGAGCCGTGGGCTCTGTCGGTTCAGGGCCGTGCTCTGTACCTGTGGGGCTGGGACCTTGACCGCAGTGCCGAGCGAACGTTCCGTATCTCGCGCATACGCTCACAGGTATCTTTCATCGGGGAGCCGGGGGACGCATCGGTTCCTCCCGAGGGACGCATTCCTCCTCGGGTCTCCTCCTTCGTCTCTCCCGTCGTCGATGTACGCGCAGGATCTCCCGCACGAATGATTCTTCACGGCTACGAGGCCGGGGGAGTCCCCGAGGAGGGCGGCGTGCCTCGGCGAGGCTGGGAACGCGTCGGCCTTGAAGACGCTGAGCTAGGAACATGGATCGGTCGTCTTCTCCCGCTGGCCGCCGACGTGGTGGTCGTGTCTCCGCACACTCTGCGCGACGCCATATTGACGCGCCTGCAGGCAGCCGCCACGTGGGGAGATGACGATGCCTGAGAACGTTCAGCTAGCAGTTGTCCGTCTTGCGTCGATGGTGACGTGGATGAGTGAGCATCCTGGCTCAACCGTCGACGATATTGCCGCTCACTTCCACCGCACGCGTCGGCAGGTGCGCCGCGACGTTGAATATCTCGCGTCCGTCGGAGACTCACTACCCGGTGCCTCGTTTGAGGTCGATTGGGAGCTCTACGAGCGAGAACAACGCGTCACGCTGCGCTCGACACTCGGCGCATCCGCGCCACTGCGGTTGTCCGCACTCGAGGCGCAGGCGCTTCTCATCGGTCTGTCTGCGATAACGCCTTTGTTGGGCAGCGATCTTGCCGCCCACGTCCCTCATGCTGCCCTCGTTGTCTGTGCTCTGGGAGGCTTGAAGGAATCGGACGGGGAGCAGTACGTGGAAGCGATTGCTTCCCCGGCCTCGTCGAGCGCGAGCCTGGAGGCCCTGCGTGATGCGCTCGTGCGCGAAGAGCGTGTCTCTTTCACCTACGTGTCCGCCTCGGGTATCCAGACGCGCCGCGTTGTCGACCCGTGGTCGCTCGAAGCGACCGCAACCGGCTGGCTCCTGCGCGGCTGGTGTACGCGTGCGGAGCAGGCTCGCAGTTTCGCGGTCGCGTCAATCAGTGACGTGCGCGGCGAAGGCCGGCGCGTTGAGGAGCCCCGCCGCGTGCGCCAGGACGCACCGACCTGGACGCTCGAGGTTGATCGCGATGCTCGATGGATCGCCGACGAATACGACGGTCACATCGCCGCTGAGCTCGCCGATGGGGGAGCGCGGATTACCCTGCCCGTCTGGAATGAACAGTGGGGCCTGAGTCTCCTGATTGACATTGCCCCGCACCTGCGTGCTGTTTCGCCGGACATGCGCCGGGCTGCCGCGCGCCGTGCGCTTACCGTTTTGTCGCAGTGGAACCGAGAGGATGCATCGTGAGCCCAAAACGACGTCGACATCGCACCCGTGAGACGCACGCTCACACTCATGAGGAGGAGGTCGGCCTGGGGGTGGGCAGCGCCGCACAGCGCTACGCCGCCTACAAAGCGGAAGCACAGGCGGCCGCCTCGCTGCGTGCCCGTTGGGTCTCAACGCTCAGCTTCACCCCTGATCCATTCCAGATTCAAGCACTCGATGCCGTCGAGGCCGGCAGTTCCGTCCTCGTCGCTGCACCCACCGGTGCGGGCAAGACGATCGTTGGGCAGTTCGGCGCATATGTCGCTCTCGAGCAGGGAATGCGCGCGTTCTACACGACTCCCATCAAGGCTCTTTCCAACCAGAAATACCTGGAGTTGTGCGACCTGTTCGGAGCGGACAACGTCGGTCTCGCAACCGGTGACACGTCGGTCAATCCCGGCGCACCCGTCGTCGTTATGACGACCGAAGTGCTGCGCAACATGATCTATGCGGGCACACCCCTTGACGACCTGGGCGTGGTTATTCTTGACGAGGTGCACTACCTGGCGGACAAGATGCGCGGCCCGGTGTGGGAGGAAGTGATCATTCACCTACCGGCGCACGTCGCGATCATTGCTCTGTCCGCGACGGTGTCGAATGCCGAGGAGTTCGGCGCGTGGATCCGCGAGGTACGGTCCTCGTGCGAGATCGTCGTCTCCGAAAAGCGTCCCGTGCCGCTCTACCAGCACATGATCGTCGGCGAGGACATCTTCGACCTCTACGCCCCGACGGGGAGAGGAAAGCTCAACCCCGAGCTGGTCGCTGCAACGCGCGATTCTGGAATGCGAGGTGGTCGGGGCTCACGCTCGTGGAATCGCGAGGTTCACTGTCGCCGCGAGTCGCGCCCGTCGACGCTCATTTCACTCGATCGCGCCGGGCTACTGCCCGCAATTACGTTCATTTTCTCGCGCGCCGGCTGCGAGGATGCGGTTCGCCAGATCCTCTCCACGCGTATCACGTTGACGACGCGTTCGGAGGCCACCGAGATCGAGAGCTACGTCGATGAGGTCATTGCGCTACTACCGCCCGAGGACGCGATCGTTCTCGGCGCCGAGGCGTGGAAACGCGGCCTCATGCGCGGCATTGCCGCCCACCACGCGGGCATGCTGCCCCTCATGAAGGAGACCGTCGAACATTTGTTTTCGCGCGGCCTGGTCAAAATGGTGTACGCAACCGAGACGCTCGCTCTGGGCATCAATATGCCGGCGCGTACAGTCGTCATCGAATCTCTGACGAAGTGGAACGGTTCAGCGCACGTGTCCCTCTCGGCTGGTGAATATACCCAGCTCTCGGGACGAGCAGGGCGCCGCGGCATCGACACCGAAGGGCACGCGGTCGTCTCGCACCGTGGGGGAGTGGCGCCCGAGGAGGTCGCTGCTCTCGCTTCGAAGCGCACCTATCCTCTGATTTCCGCTTTCACACCGACGTACAACATGGTTGTCAACCTGCTCGCACGCTCGACGCGCGCCCAGACGCGCAAGGTTTTAGAGTCGTCATTCGCGCAGTACCAGGCGGACTCTGCCGTCGTCGCGCAGGCATCGCGGCTGAACGAGCTCGAGGTGCAGCGGGAGGCAACGATGGAAGACCTGTCGTGTTCTCACGGTGATGTGCGCGAGTATCTGACTCTGCGCGACCAGCTCGGTCAGGCGGAGAAGTCGGGGGCACGGGCGCGCAAGCACGAAGCACGCGAGAAGTCTCGACGCGTGCTGTCCGAGGTGCGCACCGGAGACGTTCTCGCCCTCGTGCGAGGCCGCAAGTCGCGCCTGTGCGTCGTTGGAGCAAAGGCCACCAGTGCCTCGGGCAGGGTCGAGGTATCGATCATTGGCGAGGACGCAACGTGGCGCGCCCTTGCTCCCGAAGACGTACGTGGTGCGATTGCTGTGGTCGGTCACATGTCCATCCCGGGAGGCTCTGCGCTGCGCCGCACGAAGGAGCGGACGCGTATCGCCGGTCAGCTGCGTTCCGGTGCCGCTCAGGGTATCTATGAGGTCCCCTCCGAGCATTCGGATGCCTCCGACCCGGTATCCGCGCTACGCGTTGCGATGCGTCAGCACCCGGTCCACCGCTGCCCCCACCGTGAGGAGCATGCGCGTGCAGGCACCCAGTGGGCTCGCCTGGGACGTGAGATCGACCGTCTGCGCTCTTCGATTGACTCCCAGACGGGATCCGTTGCCGCCCAGTTCGACCGCGTCTGCACGGTCCTCGAGCGCCTCGGTTTCCTGGTCGGTGACGAGGTCACCGATGCCGGTCAGCGTTTGCGGCGAATCTTTGGCGAGCGCGACCTGGTGGTGGCCATGTCGATGAATGAGGGCACCTGGAACGAGCTTGACGAAGCGGAACTGGCGTCCATGGTGTCCGCGCTTGTCTACGATTCTCGCTCCGACGACGATGCCCAGCAGCTCGCTCCCTCGGGGGTAGGTATTCGCCTTCAGGAGGCCTGGCACGAAAGCCTGGCGATCCTCCAGCGCGTGCATCGCGTCGAGAAGGCATGCGGATGTGAGCCCACCCCGAACCTGGATGCGGGCCTCATGGCAGCGACACTCGCCTGGGCACACGGATCAACGCTAGCGACAGCTATCGATGCGACGCCGATCCAAGCGGGTGACTTTGTCCGCTGGATGCGCCAGGTCATGGATTGCCTCGGCCAGATTGCCTCGGCTGCGTCAAGCAGTGAGTTGACGCGCAAAGCCGAGGCCGCGAAGGACCGCATCGGTCGCGGTATCGTGGCTTGGTCGACCATTTAGAAAGCTGGAGGGCTTGTGGGCCATCAGGAGATTTTGCAGCGCACCTCGTTTGCGCACGTATGCGGTGACTCGCTCATCGCGGCGATCGCAGGCCTCGCGCTGTACGCGTCATTTCAGCCGGTCGGATGGTGGTGGCTGTCGGTGCCCGCGCTGGCGCTATACATCTCGCGCATCGACGAGGCCAGGGCACCGCGGGCGTTAACTGTCACGTTTGTGTTCGGCATGAGCTTCTGGCTTCCGCTCATCGACTGGATTCCTTTAGCCGTCGGTACGACGCCTCCGTGGTTCGTGCTTGCATTCGTACAGACGCTTTTCCTGGTGGCCTGGGTGCTGTTCGCGAGGTGGACACAGCTATGGGCGTGGGCGCGCGGCCCGATCATGCAGGCGCTGCTGTTCGGTCTCACGTGGGCTGGAGTCGACGCGGTGCGTTCCCGGTGGCCGTGGTCAGGTTTTCCGTGGGGTTCCGTGGCGTTGCCTCAGGTGGATTCTCCGCTCGGGCACCTCGCCCCGTACGGCGGCAAGACAGTGATCACCGCGGTGGTCGTCGCCCTCGCCGTCCTTGTTCGCCGCGCATTCGCGGCTCGGGATGCATCGGTGATTCGCGAGCACTGGTTTTCACGGCCGACACTCGCCGTCATCGTCGCGGCCGCATACGTTGCGCCTCTCGCCCTCACGCTGCCGAACCAGGCAGAGAACGGAATGCTACGTATCGGTGTTGTCCAAGGCGACATCGCTCTGCCGGGCGCACAGGCTTACGAGCATGAGGGCGAGGTGACCGGCAACAACGTGCGCACTTCCCTCGAGCTCGCGAGCTCACCGGACGTGGTTGATCACCCGCTTGATCTGGCGATCTGGGGCGAGGGGTCCGTCGACCGTGATCCCGTCGCGTTCCCTGCAATCGGGCAGGCGGTTGATCATGCTGCCTCCGCGCTCGACGCGCCCGTGCTGATCGGCTACACGAACCTTAATGAACGCGATCGCGTCAAGAACTGGCTCGCGATCTGGGAGCCGGGCCAGGGGTTGGAAGAATCGGCCCGCTACTCAAAACACGTCCCTGTTCCCTTCGGCGAATTCATCCCGCTGCGTGAGTTCATCGCGTCCTTCGCGACCGAAGTCGCACAATCAAGCCGAGACATGGAGGCGGGGGAGGAGCCGCCCGTCATGACGGTGCAGGCGCGCGATGGACGCGCTGTTCCTCTCGCGGTAGGCATCTGTTTCGAGGCCGCCTACCCCATGGTGATTGGCGACGGCGTTGCTCGTGGCGGTCAAGCCATTGTCGTCCCATCAAACAACTATCACTTCCAATCTTCTGGGGAATCCGCGCAGCAGGGGCAGCTCCTACGCATGCGCGCGATGGAGTACTCGCGCAGTGCCGTCCAGGCCTCGACGACGGGCCATTCCTACGTTATTCGTCCCGATGGTTCCATCCTGGAGCAAACAGATACCGAGCAGGCCGCAACGCTCACCGCCGATATTCCGCTTCGTTCCTCTCTGACGCTGACCGCGCAGGCGGGGGAGAAGATTCCACATGCCGTCATGGTTGCAACGCTCATCACCAGCTTCTTCGCCCTCGTGACTGTTATCGGGCAGGGAATAAGGGCACGAGCGCGCGCCAGGCGTGCATCGAACGACTAATTTCGGCAAAATGTGACCCATGACCATTCCTGAGCGCCTTGTTCCGTCTCCTCAGGGAGACCACACCCTGATCGTGATCCCGACGTACAACGAGATGGAGACACTTCCAGGGATCCTCACGCAGATCTGGTCCCATGTACCCCGCGCACACATCCTCATCGTCGATGATTCCTCACCGGATGGAACAGGGGAGTGGGTTGACTCTCGCTGCACGCACGAGGATCGTCTCCATGTCCTTCATCGACCCGCAAAATCCGGGCTCGCCACCGCCTACGTTGACGGCATGGGCTGGGGTATCGAGCACGAATATCCGTTCATACTCCAGATGGACGCCGACGGATCGCACCGTCCAGTGGATCTGCCGAAGCTACTGACGCGCATGGCTGGACCCGACCGACCCGACCTCGTCATTGGGTCGCGCTGGGTGCCGGGCGGACGCATTAACGGTTGGTCTCACAAGCGCGTCGCGCTCTCAAAGGCGGGGAATTATTATGTCCGATTCTGCCTGGGAACACCGGTGAAGGATGCAACTGCGGGCCTGCGCCTACACCGCGCAGCCTTCCTGCGAGACAACGACGTACTCGATCGGGTAGCGACGACCGGCTTTGGATTCCAGGTCGAAATGACCGAACTCGAACGATCTCTGGGAGCGGTGATCGCCGAAGTACCCATCACCTTTGACGAACGCATCGCCGGCGAATCGAAGCTTGATTCGTCGATCTTCGTCGAGGAACTCGTCATGGTAACGAAAGGCGGCCTGGGTCGCCTGACCCAAGCCGCCCGTCGAGCGTTCTCGCAGTAATCAGCCCTTGCGGTACGAACCCTCAGGACGCAGACGACCCTCGCGGTAAGCGGTGAGCTGCTCGGAAAGTACGACCTCGAGCTCTTCGATGGAGCGACGTTCAAGCAGCATGTCCCAGTGCGTACGCTGGGGCTTGACGGGCTTGTTGTCCTCGTCCTCGACGGTCTCACCGATCAGATCAGCCTGCTGGCCACACTTGCATTCCCAGGTTGCGGGAGCCGTCGCCTCGCTGGAGAGCGTCACCTCGAACTCGTGACCGTTGGGGCACACGTAACGAGCGATGAAACGGTCGGCGAAAACAACGCCGTCCTCGGATTCGAGGGACTTCGCACCGATCTGCATGCCACGCAGTGCGCGGTCAGCCATAACAGCCTCCTGAACAAAAGAACGAAACGGGACCATTCTATCTGACACGTCAAGCGGAACGCTTCCACGGCCTCGTCTCCACCCAAGCCCTCGATCCGATAATGTACATTATGTCCGTTTTTCTTTATCGATCCCTCTCCGACCACGCGCTACAGTTGCTGTCATGACGTCGGACCTACACGTACGCTCCCAGCGGCCTCCTGCCCTTCGCGAGATCATCGCGCTCTCATTGGCATGCCTCGCATACTCGGTCCTGTCATTCTTGGCCAAGGCCCCCGAGTCTGTCGCTGTGGCGCATGCACACGACGTCGCCGCATTCGAGTCGCGCATTGGCATCTTTATCGAAGGCTCAGCAAACACATGGCTGACCGCCCACCCGCTCCTCGCCTCCCTCGCGTCCGCACAGTATGCCGTCTCTTTCCTCGCGATGACCGGCTTCGCGTTGGTCGCCCTCTGGCGCAAGGCCCCGACCCACTACCGCCGGGCACGATGGACACTCGTTATCATGACGATCGGCGCGCTCATCACCTACTGGACCTACCCGCTGGCTCCCCCACGCCTGGTCCCAGATCTCGGCTTTGTCGATGCGGTCGCCGAGCACACGTCCGCATATTCCCAGCTGTTTGGCACGCTTGCGAACCCCTACGGAGCCATGCCATCGATGCACACGGGTTGGTCCATATGGGTCGCATTCATGCTTGGCACGTACGTGTGGCGCTCGTGGTGGGCGCGACTGATTCTCGCCGCCCACCCCGTTGTAACCATCGTGACAATCGTCGCAACGGCTAATCATTATGTGGTTGACGCCATTGCCGGATGTGTGTACTTCCTGCTCGCGTGGCTCTTTATCACCATTGCAAACAGAGCCTTACTGGGAAATGTGCGAACGACCGGCGAGACGTCCTAGGAGCTCCCGTCAATAAACGCTAGTGTGGGTGTCATGAGACTCGGAGTTGATTTTGGTACCACAACCACCGCGATCGCTATCGTTGACCGAGGGAACTATCCCATCGTCTCCTTCGTCAACAATAATGACGATACGGTTGATTTCGTCCCGTCGATCATCGCTCTTGACGGGGACCACCTGGTGTACGGCTTCGACGCGGAAGAAGCTGCCCACGAAGGTGCACCTCATCTGCGTTCCTTCAAGCGTCTACTCTCCGATCCATCAGTCACTGACACGTCCACTCTGCGCCTAGGTAACCACAGCATCTCAATTCTCGACGCACTGACTGGCTTCCTCAGCTACGTTGAGCACCAGCTGCGCACCAATTCCTCCGTCGCCTCCCTCCCCGCATCTGAGCCGCTCGAGGCTCTCGTGGGCGTCCCTGCGCACGCGTGGTCTGCGCAGCGCTTCCTCACCCTTGAGGCCTTCCGCCGAGCCGGCTGGGATGTCCTTGCGATGGTGAACGAGCCCTCCGCTGCAGGCTTCGAGTACACCCACCGTCACGCGGGGACGCTCAATTCGAAGCGCACAGCGATCCTCGTCTACGACCTGGGTGGTGGCACGTTCGACGCTTCGATCGTGTCGGCTACAGGCACACTCCACGAGGTCATGGGATCGCGTGGCCTCAACATGGTCGGCGGGGACGACTTCGACGTCGTGCTCGCGAACCGATTGGCCGCAGCGGCTGGTACGGACTCGGGCAAACTCGGCGACGCAGCGTGGCAGCGCCTCGTCGAAGATGCGCGCGACGCGAAGGAGACCCTCTCCCCCTCGACGAAGTTCATTACCGTGCCCGTTGACGGCGAGCCCGTGACGATCCCCGTTGCTGACTTCTACGAGGCAGCCACTCCCCTGGTTGACTCGACTGTCGCCGCCATGGAACCCCTCTTGGTGCCCGACGCGTCAGGCGTTGGTCAGCTGGGCGGCGATATCGCCGGTCTCTACGTCGTGGGCGGTGGCTCGCAGCTGCCGCTGGTCGCCCGCATCCTCCGTTCGCGCTTCGGCCGCCGCGTGCACCGCTCCCCACACACGGCAGCCTCGACCGCGATCGGTCTGGCCATCGGTGCCGATCCCGAGGCCGCGTACACAGTGCGCGAACAGCTCTCTCGCGGCGTCGGCGTCTTCCGTGAGCGCGAGGCTGGCTCGTTCATCTCATTCGACACGCTCCTTGAGCCGAACACTGAGCTTGCTCCAGGTGAGACCCTGACCATCAAGCGCCGCTACCGGGCGGCACACAACATCGGCTACTTCCGCTTCGTCGAGTATTCGTCATTCGACGAGGCCGGGGTGCCCCGCGGCGACCTGCAGCCCTACGGCGAGGTTATCTTTCCCTTCGATCACGCCCTGCGCCACTCCGATATTGACCTCTCGACCGTTCCCGTCGTTCGTACCGAGGATGGCCCCCTTATCGAAGAGTCCTACATCGTCGACGAAAACGGCATGGTCACCGTGGAAATCACGGACCTGGAGACCGACTACACCGTGACACGCCCTCTCGGACGGCGTTAATCGCGCGGGCGGTGCTCACCTATCAATAAGTGTGGGGCCCAGGCACGATGCCTGGACCCCACACCAACGTTGAAGACGCGTGTCAGGAAGCGGAAAGCTTCGACCGGCGACGCTCGGCGAGCTCGTCGACGAATGCCGGCTCGGAACGCTCGAGCGGCAGCTCAGCGAGAGAACCTTCGACCTCGCGCCAGACGCGGCCAACGGCAATACCGAAAACACCCTGGCCGCCCTGAAGGAGATCAATCACCTCATCTGTCGACGTGCATTCGTACACGGAGGCCCCATCGCTCATCAGGGTGATCGAGGCGAGGTCGTCCACTCCCCTGTTCTGCAGCGAGGAGACGGCGACACGAACCTGCTGCAGCGACACACCCGCATCGAGGAGCTTCTTCACGACCTTTAGAACGAGGATGTCACGGAAGGAGTAGAGGCGCTGAGAACCAGAACCGCGCGCGGCGCGGATCGACGGCTGGAGGAGGCCGGTACGAGCCCAGTAGTCGAGCTGGCGATACGTGATACCAGCGGCGCTGCATGCAACCGGGCCACGGTAGCCCATCTCGTCGGTGTCAAGGCCTTCGAGCGGGTCGCCGAAAAGCATGCCTTGCCGGCTAGCGACGTTCGCTTGTGCGCTCACTGTCGGGCTCCTTGCAGGTGGTACTTGATGAGAACAGGACTACGGTAGAGCACCGACGCACGGTGGTCAACGACTGAAGCGGCGAGTCTAACCTTCATGTTCAACATGAGACTTAGTCTCCATCGTCCGCGAGAGCAGATACAGCAACCGTCAGCATCTCACGATGCAGCTCGGCGAACAACTCCCCCAGCTCAACCGCCCGAGCACGCGCACGTTCGCGATCCGCGCCACGGCCTCGTCCCCTCTGTGAGGACACGGTCTGATCGATAATATCGGCACTCCGCTCGGCCCCCTGACGGACGGCACGCAACACGCGCACATCGACGCCGGCGCACTCCAAGCGCGCGATTGCAGACACCGTCTGAACGCAGCGAGCGGGAAAGTACCCCGCCAGGTCTGGCGTAATGAGTCCCAGACGCGTGTAGCGTTCCAACGTCTCCATATCGACGCCCGTCAAGTCGGCCAAGTCCGCAGCAGGGATAGCCCGCCGTCCCCCCAGCGAGACCGTCTGCCCCTCAGAGGAGACGACTTGGGCCACCCTGCGTCGCGTCGGCGTATGCCCGGCATCGAGAGCATCGAGCTGCGCACGGATGACGCTGAGCGGAGTGAACGAGTCACGCTGCTCGGTCAGTACGTAGCGTAGCCGCTCCACGTCAGCGGCCGAGTACTTGCGGTAGCCCGATCCCGTGCGTGCGGGCGCGACAAGCCCCTCGCTCTCCAGGTAGCGCACCTTGGACAGCGAGATCGCAGGGAACTCTTCCTTCAGGGCATCAACAACACGGCCGATCGACAGCTCGGGGCTGTGATCGACGTCGTGCGGCCACGAGCGCGCCTCATGGGACGAAGCCGCCCCCCGTGCATGCGCAACGGCTGCGGACACGTCAGGCCTGCTTGGTCGACGGCTGATAGGTCAGGCGATACTTTCCAATCTGCACTTCGTCACCGGCATGCAGCTGGATGGAATCAACGCGCTCACGGTTGACGTACGTACCGTTCAGAGAACCCGAATCGCGGACGATGTGCCCGCCCTCGGACGCGATGAACTGGCAATGCTTACGCGACACGGTGACGTCATCAAGGAAAATGTCGGCCTTGGGAGAGCGACCGGCGTTGGTCACCTCCGGATCAAGGAGGAAACGCGCACCCGTGTTCGGCCCGCGCTGAACAATGAGCAGCGCAGAGCCCGCAGGCAGGGCCTCCACTGCTTCGCGATCACGAGCAGACAGCGCAACGGGTGCCTCTTCGACCTCATCAACCACAGGCGCCAAGCCGAAAACTGAGGTTGCAGTCGGATCGAACGGCTGGTTGTCAGACATTGTGCGCTCCAATAAGTAAGAAGATGGACTCTGATAAGTGTAAACGTTCGCCTTGTATCAGGCGCGAGAACGCCGGTGCGAAACGCCTGCAGCACACGACATCACCCGTAGGTCGCAAACTGAGGTGGCTTCGGAGTAGCGATCGACGAAATCGATAGATCATTAACCGGCGTGATCGTCACCGTCGCCCCCTTGGCTCGCATTTGCGCCGCTGAACCAGCTTGAATGTCGAGGGCTGTCGCAATCGTCTGTCCTTCGCCGATCACCTTCCACGTATACGGAGAGGAGATCGGGGTGCCATCGACGACGATCGAACCAGCCTGGCCAGTGAACGCCGAACGCGTGGACAGACGCACGCCGTTGAGTTCGATGGCCTCGGCACCGGCGTTACGAAGCTCCCCCAGGGTCTGAACAAACTGCGTAGGCGTCAGATTCGCGCTGGGGTCCGTCACACCCACCGTCACACCGGGGCCGTGCACCGCGACAGTGCCCGCTGCAATTTGCGCCTGAGTCTGCGCTTTACGTGTGGCCTGCTCGCGAGCGTCGGCCTCACTGGCTGCGCTGCGCAGGTCGTCGAGTTCGCTGGAGAGTTCGCCGCGGCGATTGCGCAGGTTTTGTTCCTGCGTACTGAGCTCATCGAGAACAGTCACGAGGTCCTGTTCCGAGAGCCCCTCAAGCGGATCCGAGCGTTGTGCGCGCACCTGAGTCGCCAAGGCAAATCCAAGAATCATAAAGATCACGAGCATCACGACGTGGAGCCCGCGGGGCAGCGCGAAGAATGCTTGGCGAGCGCGCGTCCACAAACGGGGGTGGACGCGTTCTTCACGGTGGGTGCCGTGCGCGCGCGTGAGCTTCTCGGGTGTCTCGTCGCTGGCGCGAGCTGTCGAGGATTCTTCGTTCATCTCAAGCCTTCAGCAGTAGGCGGCGAATCGATGCCGTATTGGAGAAGATACGGATGCCAAGAACGACGACAACCGCCGTCGTCATTGCCGAGCCGACACCGAGCTGCGTCCCCAGGAAGACGAGGAGGCAGGCCACGACAACGTTCCAGAAGAAGGACGTGACGAAGACTCGGTCAGCGAAGCGGCCCTCAAGCCACGCTCGCCCGGCTCCAAAGAGAGCATCGAGGCCCGCCACAACGGCCACGGGCAGGAACGGGGTGAGCCACGCTGGCACCGTCGGGTCGAGGAGCACACCGAGAACAATGCCGATGATTAAGCCGATAACGGCAATCATGAAGAACCTCCTTCGTTGGATGCTCCCACCGGCGTTGCGTAGTGGGAGTCCGTAAGCGTGAGCGCTTCCATCGTGATGTTGTCAGAGACTTTCGAGGAGACGGTCATACCGGTCACTGACTGCGCCGCCGACAGGTAGTCTCCCGTAGCCCCTCGCACAAGAGAGACAGACAGGGCGTTAGAGTCGCCGATCGCAGAAACTTCGTAGGGCGAAGACACGGGCGTGACATTGACGAGGATGACGGAACCGGCCGTGCGCACGAAGGTGTCAGGGCCAATCCGTTGACCGTTGACAGAGATTGCGTCGGCGCCAGCAGCCCACAGTGCATTGACGACCATCGCAAGATCCTGGTCACGTACCGCCCCACTCCCCTTTCCGGGACCGCTACGATCCGCGAGCGTAACGGTGATGCCGGGGCCTCGTACCGGAGTCGTTGCAGTCACCATGTCCTGTGCCGGATCGGCGGCTGCGCTCGCGCCCGATTCGGAATACTGATCGATGGCGCGGCCCAGCGACTGCACGTCATCATTCAGGGCTTCGACGGTCGCCGAGCGCTCGGACGCCTGAGTCTTGAGATCAGATTTCACGTCCCCCGAAGGTGCGCGGAGCGAGGAGGTTGCAACGATAGACCCGAAACCGAGTGCGACTGCAACTGCGAAGACGCCAATTTTTCCGATGAGACTCGCTGGCCTCGAACCGTGATCGGTACGATAGTGTTCATAGCCCGCATCCAGGGGATTGGCGAGCAGGGAGTTCAAGAGGGACATCGAGGCCGCAGGGTCGACAGGGACGGCATGGGTGGCCTGCTCCGCCTGCCCTGCCGCGTTACCTCGATGTCCCCCGTGTGTCACTGGTCCTGCTTCCAACGGCGCTGCACGCGCTCGTCACGCTCAAACGCGTCGAGATGCTCGATGACGATGCGGCGCAGCTGCGCGGGTGCATCACTATTGGTGTCGAGCCAGGAGCGCAGCAGGCCTACCGAGCGGGACACGCTACCGTCACGATCGATATCGAGCCCGTACGCGAGCACCCCATTGGCATAGCGCAGTGCCATACCAATCGTGTGGGACTCCCAGTAGGAACGAAGACGATCGACGGCGGCCTCAATGCCCGGTTCACCTTCCCATGACGAGGCCTGCAAACCGGCAAGCGTCGCGGTGAGGAAGTCGTTCGACAGAGTCTCCGAATACACCGACTCCCACGCGTGGCGGCGCGCTTCCTCGATTGGCAGAGAAGCGAGCGCCTCGACGCTCATGCGCGCTGCTTCGCCCGAACCGTCGGCGCTGCGCCACGCTTCAATGGCACCCGCATCGACGAGGCCTCGCGCCGCCAGCGCTCGGCGCGCGCGCCAGGCAATGTCAGGGTTATCGCTCGCTGCAAAACTGCGCACGGTCGCCTCGTACTCGTCTCCACCGCGTGCCGCGAACTCGGCGATAAAGGCGCGCGTGTAAGAGCGCCAGGCATCGGCGTCTTGCGTCTCACGAGACAAGCGGATCGTGGTGGCCAGGACCTGATCGTGCACGTCTGCGCGCAGGTCACCCGGCAGGAATGACGAAATCGCTTCAGCGACGAAGAGAAGCAGACGATCACGGATGGCTGGCTCAGTCTCCGAGGGCACGGCCGTGAGGACGGCGACGATGAAGCGGCGCGGATCCAGCAAGCCGTCGCGCACCGCGTTCCACAAAGACGCCCAGATAAC
The DNA here is from genome assembly GCF_041432695.1 of Pauljensenia sp. 27098_8_83. Lineage (NCBI taxonomy): Bacteria > Bacillati > Actinomycetota > Actinomycetes > Actinomycetales > Actinomycetaceae > Pauljensenia > Pauljensenia sp. 27098_8_83. The sequence continues at coordinate 101,136 of NZ_JAPWAD010000002.1, forward strand.
TGCGCGCGTCAGCGCGACGTCGATCGACCCCACGTAGGTGAGCGCGACGTCGGTCGAACGCTCATCCAGGCGCGAAATCGCGTAGGTCAGGTCGTCGTCGTTAACGACGACAAGGTCAGCGGAGGCGGCTCCGCCGGGAACCGCGAGGAGCCCATCGGGATCAATGGGAGCCTGTTCGCCTTCGATGCGCACGTCGAAGCTGTGCGTACGTTCGAGCGCACCGGCGGCGACCCGCCACGTAGACACGGTGACACGGTGGGGACGCAGAACTCCCCCGCAGGCCTCGCCGCTCTGATGCAGCGTGAAGTCTGTGATCGCACCAACTGCATCCGTCACCCATGAAGCGGACAACGTCGACGGACCGGAGGTCTCCAGCCACGCGTTCTTCCACGAAGAGAGCTCCTGGCGCGAAGCACCCTCAAGCGCAACAAGCAGATCCTGCAGGTTGGTCGCGCCGAACTTGTGCTCGGCGAAGTAGCGGCGTGCGCCCTCATAGAAGGCGTCCTCACCGACCCAGGCAACCAGCTGCTTGAGGACGGACGCACCCTTGGCGTAGGTGATGCCGTCGAAGTTGGTCTTTGCAGCTGCAACATCCGGAATGTCGGCGGCGATCGGGTGCGTGGTCGGCATCTGGTCCTGCGTGTAGGCCCAGATCTTGCGGTTCATCGCGAAGTTCGCCCATTCTCCGACGTAACGCGTGGCGGTTGCAATCGCGCTGGCACCCTGGTTCTCGGCAAAGGATTCCTTCAGCCACAGGTCATCCCACCACGAGGGCGTGGCGAGGTCTCCGAACCACATGTGGCACATTTCGTGCAGCGTTGTGTTCGCGCGGCGCTGGCGCTCGGAGAACGTCGGTGCCGAGCGGGAAATGTAGTTTTCGTTGAAGGTGATGCAGCCAGGGTTTTCCATGGCACCCAGGTTGTATTCGGGCACGTATACCTGGTCGTAGGAGCCCCACGGGAACGTGACGCCGTAGCGTGCATGGTAGAAGTCGAGTCCGGCGCGGGTCACCTCGAAAACATCATCGGAATCGAGGTAGCGCGCGAGGGTACGACGGCACAGGAGTCGCAGCGCCAGCTCGGCGTGCCCGCCATCCGACGCACCACCGCTCCAGGTGCCTCCCTCGATGACCGCCCACGGGCCGGCAACGATCGCCGTGATGTAGCTAGAGAGCGGACGGGTCGGCGTGAAGTCATGGCGGAGCGCGCCCCTCTCGTCTACAGCCTCGACGCCTGTCTCAATCCCGTTGGAGGAGACAACCCAACCCGCCGGTGCGATGACGTGGAATGTCCATTCCGGCTTCACGTCCGGCTGATCGATGCACGGCCACGCGCGGTGGGCATCGTTGGGCTCGAATTGGGTGTAGAGGTAAACCTCGCCGTCCTCGGGATCGGTGTAGCGGTGCAGGCCTTCACCGCTTCGCGAATAGCGCGCGAGAGCGCGGACCTGAAGGGTGATGGGCTCCCCTACCGGCAGTCCGCCAACCCACACTCGGTCTTCATCGTCCTCGAACGGGTGAGGGGCACCATTGAGGAGGACCTCGGTGACATCACCCACGATGTCGATGAAGGTGCGCTCCTCGTCCGACGTCATCGTGAGCGTCGACGTCACGGGATAGGTGGGGATCGTGGTGTCCTGGGCGCCTCGGATATCGACCACGACGTCGATGGCGGAGACGTGTAGATGGGCAGCGCGATCTGTTGCTTCGTTGCGTGTCAAAATCTGCATGACACCCATCCTACTGTGTCACAGCCCGTCTGTGTGGCGCGCGCCGCCGCAGCGACGAACTACAGTAGGGACATGACTTCAGTGATTGATATTCGCCCCACGGTTGCCCCAGTGTCACTCGCGACCGCGCTGTCGGGCCTGGAGATCCAGGGATTTTTTGCCCCCGACGGTACCCCCGCATCGATTGCCGACTCGACGTTATCCCTGCGCGGCATCACCGTTTCTTCCGACGACTGCGAGCCGGAGTGGCTTTTCGTGGCGATTCCCGGCCTGAAGCAGCACGGAATTCGTTTCGCTCACGCAGCGATCGAGGCCGGGGCGAGCGTTGTTCTCACCGACGAGGAGGGTCGCACGCAGGCATTTGAACGAGGCCTGGGGGTCCCCGTCGTTCAGGTCGCCGACCCGCGTGGTGTCGTTCCGTGCCTGTGCGCCAACGTTTACGCCTCCCCCGCCACGCGTTTGACCACGATGGCTGTCACCGGCACGAACGGTAAGACCACGACCTCGTATCTGATGCGCGCGGCCATCGCGTCACGTTTCCCCAATGCCTCGCTGTGCGGCACCGTGGAAACGCACGTCGGCCCGATTTCGTTCGAGGCCGTACGCACGACCGCTGAGGCACCCGTCATCGCCCGCTTCCTGGCAGCCACCGAGGAGTATGGTTGCGGAGCCGGTGTCATTGAGTTGTCCGCTCACGCTCTCTCGCTGCACCGCGTCGACGGAATCATCTTTGACGTTGCGGCTTTCACAAACCTGCAGCACGACCACCTCGACTACTACGGCGACATGGAGAACTACTTCCAGGCCAAGGCCCTGCTGTTTACGCCTGAGCACTCCCGCCGCGCCGTCGTATGCGTCGATGATGAGTGGGGCCGTCGCCTCGCCCAGCAGGCGACGGTCCCTGTGACGACGGTGTCCGCGCTGACTGACAACGACGCCGACTGGCAAGTCCGCGATGTGACGCCTGACAAGACGATCGGTCGCACCGTCTTCACCCTCGTCGATCCCTCGGGCGCTGGCCACCGCGTCGCGATGCCCATCCTCGGCGAGGTCAATATCCAAAACACCGCGGTCGCGATCGTCAGTGCCGTCAGCTTGGGTATTGAACTCGCTGAGGTCATCGGTGCGATTGAGGATGCTCCCCAGATCCCCGGCCGCATGGAAAAGGTCAACCCTACGCCGGGCGGCCAGCCGCTCGTCATCGTCGACTACGCGCACACTCCAGAGGCTCTCGAGTGGACATTGCGTTCGACCCGCGAACTGACGGAGGGCAACGTCGTCATCGTCTTCGGCACCGATGGTGACCGCGATGCCACCAAGCGTGAGGAACTCGCCGCAATCGCCGCCCGCGAAGCAGACATCCTGTGGGTGACAGATGAGAACCCGCGTACCGAGGACCCCCAGTCGATTCGCGACTATCTGCTCCGAGGTATCGCCTCCGTACGCCCTGACATGGCCGACGTCACCGAGGTCACGACCTGCCGACGCGATGCCGTGCGCCGGGCAATCCTCGCGGCCCAGCCCGGTGACACCGTCATCATTACGGGCAAGGGCGCCGAGTGGTATCAGGAGATCCAGGGAATCCACCACCGCTACAACGACGTTCCCGTCGCCGCCGAGGTCCTCGAAGGCGACGTGCGCGCGCACGAGTAACGCACCGTTATCTGTGAACTGGCGCGCCGCCGGGGCTCCCATCGGGCCTTTGCGGCGCGCCACGCCGTAGACTGAGCGGGTGAATGACTTTGACAATCAGCCCGACGCGTCCGCCGAATTCGAGGCCGACACTCTCGACAACTACAGCGCCGACGAGGCCGCGGGCTCGTCCCTCGCCCTCGAAATGAGCGACAAAGAGTCGGAGGCGCGCGCTCGCGTCATGCGCGCCAACCTCGACCAGTTCGACCTCGACGAGGAAGACCTGGCGCTTCTGGCCGGCGAAGCCGCGCTCGCGGAAGCAGGCGATGTTGCCGCGGGTCTGCCCGTTCTCGCTGTCGTCGGTCGCCCGAACGTCGGAAAGTCCACGCTCGTCAACCGTATTCTGGGGCGGCGCGAGGCCGTTGTGCAGGATACGCCCGGCGTGACTCGAGATCGCGTCTCCTACCCGGCCGAGTGGGCGGGCCGCGACTTCACGCTCGTTGATACGGGTGGCTGGGAAATTGACGTCAAGGGCCTGGACCGTTCCGTTGCTGAGCAGGCAGAGATTGCGGTTGACCTGGCCGACGCCGTCGTCCTCGTGCTCGACGCAACCGTCGGCGTGACAGCCTCCGATGAACGTATCGTCGAGATGCTTCGGTCGAAGAAGAAGCCGATCATCCTCGCCGCGAATAAGGTCGACTCCCCGCTGCAGGAAGCAGACGCGGCGTACCTGTGGAGTCTCGGCCTCGGCGAGCCCCACCCCATTTCAGCCCTGCACGGACGCGGTACCGGCGACCTCCTCGATGCCATCATGGAGGTCTTGCCCACCGAATCTGCCGTCGCCACGGCGCTGCCCTCTGGCGGCCCGCGGCGCGTTGCCCTGGTGGGGCGTCCGAACGTCGGCAAGTCGTCTCTCCTCAACGCCCTTGCCGGCGGCGAGCGCGTCGTCGTCAACGAGCTTGCAGGTACAACTCGCGACCCCGTTGACGAGCTCATCGAGCTGGATGGCCGCTCGTGGTGGTTCATCGATACCGCTGGTATCCGCCGAAAGATGCACCGGACGACGGGTGCCGACTACTACGCGTCGATCCGCACTCAGGCCGCTATCGAAAAAGCGGAGGTCGCGCTGGTCCTTATCGATGGTTCAGCCCCTCTCACCGAGCAGGATGTGCGCGTCGTTCAGCAGGTGATCGATGCAGGACGGGCCCTCGTTATCGTCACGAATAAGTGGGATCTCGTCGATGAGGAGCGACAAAAGGAGATTAAGAACGAGCTTGAGCGTGAGCTCGTGCAGATCCAGTGGGCGCCGCGCATCAACCTCGCCGCTAAGACGGGATGGCACACGAATCGCATCGTGCGGGCTCTGGAGACCGCGCTCGAAGGCTGGGAGACCCGTATCCCCACGGGGCAGCTCAATGCATTCCTCGGTCAGCTCGTCGCCGCTCATCCGCACCCGCTTCGCGGCGGCAAGCAGCCTCGTATCCTCTTTGGCACACAGGCGTCGAGCAAACCTCCGCGCTTCGTCCTCTTCACAACCGGATTCCTCGACCCTGGATACCGTCGTTTCATCGAGCGTCGTCTGCGTGAGACCTTCGGTTTCGCAGGGACACCGATCCAGATTTCGGTGCGCGTGCGCGAGAGGCGTCGCAAGTAGTCTTCACGACAGGTCACAAGTAAGGGCGGGATACCACATCGGTGGTATCCCGCCCCGCTATCTGTCGCGCCCACTTGTGCCCGTCTACGCTGTTATCCACAGGCCATGACTGATCCGTGCGAGTATCCACAGGCCACGACGGATTCGTGCGAGTATCCACAGGTCTCCCCTGACGCGTTGACGCAACCCTCGCCGAGGAGCAGGATCGCGTTATGACTACTTCACACCACTCCCCTCTTCCCCTTTCCATTCCCAATGGGCTCGTACGGTGCAACGATGGCCTCATCCGCCCTACCTGGGCCTCCCACGACGAACTTATCCGTGACTATTACGATCGTGAATGGGGACTCCCCGTTCACGACGAGGTCGGCGTGTTTGAGTGCCTCGTCTTGGAAGGCTTCCAGGCCGGACTCTCCTGGCGTACGGTACTGGACAAGCGCGAGGCCTTCCGGGAGGCATTCGAAGGATTCGTCCCCGACCGTGTCGCGGCTTTCACGACCGCGGATATCGATCGCCTCGTGGGCACACCCGGCATTATTCGTAATCGACGAAAGATAGAGGCGGCGATCACGAACGCGCGTGCGACGGTCGCCTTGCGCAGCGAGGCCGATCCGACCGCTGCGTCGCACCTCGGCGAACTCGTCTGGTCATACCGCCCTGCGCAGGATCCGCGTCCCCGCTCGCAGGAGGAAGTGCCCACGCAGTTGCCGGAGTCGCTGGCTCTGGCCACCGACCTCAAGCGCAGGGGCTTTCGATTCGTGGGACCCACAACAATGCTCGCGCTCATGGCCGCGATTGGCATCGTCAACACGGACATCATTGGAACGCATCGGCGCCCGGCCTAGCATCGAAACACGGCAGGCACACCTATCACTCGCACATACTCACTGGCTGGCTCTATCTGGCATGATGGTCCCATGGCACTGTCACAGAAGCTTCTCAGCCAGGACGAGATCGTCGTCCGCCACATGCATACTCACATCAAGAAGCTGCTGCCCGCGATCATCGTCGAGTCCATCCTCGTGATCGCCGCCGCAGTTGGCTCCTTCTACGTCCCCGAGAACGCGCGCTACTGGGCGCTCGCAACCATCTGGATTGCGGTTCTTCTCCTATCGATCCCGCTCATTCTCGTCCCCTGGATCAAGTGGATTACGACTACCTACACGGTGACCACGAAGCGCGTCATTACGCGCACGGGCGTCATCAAGCGCACCGGCCACGATCTGCCCCTCACGCGCATTTCCGACATCCAAATCGAAAAGGACTTCGACGACCGCATCTTCGGCTGCGGGACGCTCGCTCTCCAGACCTCGGCAGACGATCCGTTGCTCCTGCGTGACGTGCCAAAGGTTGAGAAGGTGCAGGTCGAGATCTCGAACTTGATCTTCCACGATATCCAGGGCGCGATCGACGCGGATCCGAGTAGCTAGTCACTCTACGGGACACTCACTGCGCAGCAGCGAATACAGTGGCGTCATGTTCGATTTGCACGGTTTCGAAATGACGGTCTTTAAGCTCCTGATCGGTATCATCCTGATCGTCCTCCACCTGCGCCTCACGGGCAAGCAGCAGACGGTCCAGATGACGCCGATCGACTTTATCGGGAACTTTATCCTCGGTGGCACTATCGGCGGCGTGATCTACAACCACACAATCTCGTTCGCGGAGTACATCAGCGTCCTGATCGTCACCCTCGCGATCGTCTCCGGCCTCAATTACCTGACGTCGAAATTCATGTCGACGCGCTCGCTCGTGATGGGAAAGGCGTACACGATCATCGAGGGCGGGCGATTTACTCAGGACGCGCTCGACGGCACGGATCACAAGCTCGACCCAGTCGAGTTCCTCGCTGAGCTACGTGGCATGGGCGTTTTTTCTCTCAGTGAGCTAGCCCTCGTCCAGCGCGAAGCCAACGGCTCCCTGACTGTTCGCCGCAAGGGTGAGGGCGGTGTTAACTACGTTCTGGTCTCTAACGGTCAGGCGGTGGCCGACAACCTCGAGCTGGCTCATCGCGATGAGGAATGGCTGCGCGGTGAACTCTCCTCAGCTGGTGCTGGTGAGCTCGAAGACCTGTTCATCGTTGAGCTCGACGCCGATAACCGCCTCAACATCGTCGATCAAGCGGGGAACACAACTGGGATGACGGTTTCGGATCCCGCCGTTCATGAGGTGACGACGGTGACTGAATTCAAGAATCCCGACATGCAGTCGCCATCGCTCGAGGATTTCGAAGCGCACGACAAGCAGGGCGACGCACCAACGCTCTGACTACCACACGTGAGCGACGGAACGTTCTCACCCCGGCCTCGTTCCACTCCGAACGAGGCCGGGGTAACTTGTGCGCGAAGGAACGGACTTACGATCGCACAGGTTCGCGGCAGGCTTTGTGTACGTGCACGGGGCACCTTCCGCGACCTCGTATTAGCGGCCGCCCCGGTGATAGCAAGCAGGTCGAAACCATCCCCGTTGACGACTTCGACCTGTGAAACAGTTTACTCCAGGCCCTGACGTGCTTATGGCCCCCAACACGCATCGTAAGACCATCCTCCACCTGTGGAAATCGGCTGATCTTTTCCGAAAAATCACGTTTTACCGGGCGAAATAAAGACGACTAAATCCGGATCACATTTCGGTTACAAAATGTGGGTGGTCACACCCGTCAGGACGGAGGTCCCTTCCACGAAGAACACCGCAGACCAGGGGGCGAGGCATACAAAAAACCGTGAGGAAAATTCCCTCACGGCTTTTTCGTCGGGCTGGCGGGATTTGAACCCACGACCCCTTGACCCCCAGTCAAGTGCGCTACCAAACTGCGCCACAGCCCGTATTCAGTTCGTCGCCGTCGCGACCTGTAGAACTATAGCGCACCCAATGATTGAGAAGCAAGCCGACAGGCGTGCGCCACAACACACCACCACCTGCCGACAACACACGACACACTCCATCTCCACCGTCTGGGTGCACGTATCGTCACGCGGAACAAGCGGTCCTGACGTGTCTACGCAATTACACTGATACTTATCTACCGCCAACACGCATCGTGGGAGTACCGCTTATGGCTACCCGTCGTCTTCTGACAATCTCAGCGTCACTCGCCCTTGCCCTCACGGGTATCGCAGCGCCATCTGCTGGGACCTGGGCCGCATCATCAGCGCAGGCACGCTCGGTCATCGCCAGCACAGAGAGCACCCCCTCAAGCGTTGTTACTACCGGGCACACTGTGCAGGCAAGCTCATCGGTACCAGCACCGACGCGTCGACGTTTCCGGTCACGCAGGACCTCCCATGACCCGGTATCTGTCCTCATCTCCCTAATTATTTTCGCCTTGCTCGCCGGCGGCTATTTCCTCTACCGATACATTTCTTCCCAAAACGGGGGCCGTCAATCGCGGATGATGAATTACAACGGCCCCAGCGGACCGCAGTATGGAGTGACAGCCGGAAACTATGGTGGCGCCCAGTATCCACAGAACGGAGCTCCCATGAACACTCCCATGCAAGCAGGAGGCGGCTACCCGGCGGGCGACTATGGCTACCGCTACGGCAATCAGCAGGGCGGTTCCCCCTCGTCCGGCGCAAATGGCCCGTACGGTCCTTACGGAACCGGCTACTGACGTCGCGCAACCGCGTGCACGGCTCGACAATCCGCAACGCGAGTGCACACGTAAACCTCACATTGTCTGAATCCACCACATGACAGAGACCACGTCAATTCACCCATCACCGAGTACATTCGGCGAGGTCCCAATACCGCTGCGCTAGACTACCAGATCGTGCCTGGAGGGAACACACATGCTGTCTCATCGGCTCCTCATCTGCGGAGCTACCCTCGCCTGCGCGACGACCACTCTCGTTGGTCTTGCGCCGCACGCGCCTGCCGAACCGGCCGTGTCGCCCATCGCAAGCACCTGCCACATGTCTGCATCCGGTGCCACGAGCACCCGCAGCGTCATATCATCCCTTCACCCCCAGGTAAGCGGCACGTCAAGCACCACTGCTCCCGCGCGCCGCACCACCTCGACGAGTTCAGAATCAGGGGCGACTGCTCTGGCAGTCCTCATCATGATCGGGGTCTTCTTCGTCATCTTGTTACCGGCCTGCATCATCCAGGCGATCGTCTACCGACGAGCGCGCAAGAATATCCACGACATGCCGAACTACACCAGCGCCAACGGCCCCCAGTACGGAGTAACGGGCTATCCGCAAGGTACCGAGCCACCCGGGCGCTCGTGGTATACGGGCTTTAGCCCGCCGTGGTCATACAAGCATCCCTGCACCGGACGGCAGGGCACACCCGGGTCTTTCCCCGCGAACGGCTACGGCACCGCACCCGATCAGGGGCCAGCCTACGGCTACGGCACGCAACCCCCCGGCGGAGCCTCGAAAGGACAGAACAACCCGGGTTACTGACGCGAACATGGGTGTGCCCCGCACCGACAGGTGCGGGGCACACTCACGCACTTGCGCGTATTACTGAACGTCACGGCGTGCCAGGTCCGCGTCCACGTAGGCGAGAACGGCCTCGCACACTCCCTCGATGTCGAGGCCCGTGGAATCAACGGTCGCAACGCCGGGTGCGGCGACCATGAACTCTGATACCGCGGAGTCTGCTTTGTCTCGCCCCTCTACCTGGGCGCGCACGATCTCCATGTGCTCCTCGGTCGCGTCGCCGTACAGCTCGAGCGTACGTCGACGCAGGCGTGCCTCCTGATCGGCGAGCAGAAGAATACGGACATCAGCGTCGGGGCAGACCACGGTCGTAATATCGCGCCCCTCTGCAATCATTCCGGAACCTTCTTCTCGGGCCTCCATCATGCGCCTGCGCTGCTCCGCCGCCATCCACGCGCGCACATCAAGATTCGTCGACACGTGCTTGATCTCCAGGGCGATGCGCGGTTCACGGATCTCCTCGGTGATCTCACGCTCCCCCACCCACACGTGCGGATCTGACGGGTCAGAAACCAGACGCAGCGGCATCTCGTTTGCCGCCGCTGCAACTGCAGCGTTGTCGGTCAGATCAATGTCCCGATCCAAGCAGTACCACGTGAGCGCACGGTACATCGCGCCCGTGTCGAGGTAGCCGATGCGGAGCCTCGTCGCCAGGGCCTTCGAGACCGTCGACTTCCCAGAGCCGGCGGGACCGTCAATAGCGATCGTGATACCGACGCGCGAAATGGCGTCCTGACGCATCGAGTCGTTCATAGCTGCATTCTCCTCATCGAGGTATCTAGTGAGTGATGAGTCGCCAGCCCCGCTCCTGCAGGTCTGCGACACAGCGGTCGGACACCGCGGGGTCGATCATGACACGAGCAACACCAGCCTGTGCACCCGCTGAGTGCTCGAGAACGAGGTCCTCAATGTTGATTCCAGACTCGCCGAGCTCGCTAAAGAGTCGCCCAAGCGCACCGGGTTCGTCAGGAATGAGAACCTCAATCTCGGCGTAGCGCGACGGGGCACCGCCATGCTTGCCGGGAATGCGGGAGACACCCTGGTTACCTGCGGTCATGACGCGATTAATGGCTCCGACGCTCCCACCGCGCAGCGGCCCCAACTCGGCGGCGGCATCCAGGTGCGCAAGGAGATCATCGAGATCGCCTCGAAGATCGCGCAGAATCGATGCCACGGGCCCAGCATTCCCCGCCAGGATGGCAGTCCAGAGGCGAGGGTCAGAACCCGCGATACGCGCGGTATCGCGTAATCCCTGACCGGCTAAGCCGAGAGCCTGAGCGGGGGCATCGACAAGGCGCGCGGCGAGCATCGACGACACAAGCTGCGGAACATGCGACACGAGCGCAACCGCGTGATCGTGCGTTCCAGCATTCATCTCGAGCGGCACGGCACCAACGTCAGTTGCCAAGGCTCGCGCAACCAGAACGGCGCGCGGCCACGTCAGCTCGTGAGCAACGATCACCCATGGGCGCCCGTAGAAGAGGTCCGCATCGGCTGCGCCGGCTCCGCTGCGCTCGCGGCCAGCCATCGGATGCGAACCGACGTAGCGCGACGCCGCGTCAAGGCACCCCTCAGAGCGCAATCCATCAAGGACGTCAGCGACGACGGCGTCCTTCACCGACGCAACGTCGGTGACAATCGCATCGGGGAAGCGCTGCAGCGACTCGACGATGATGCGGTCGGCGACATCCGGGGGTGTTGCCACGACAACGAGACGCGGGGATTCGTAGCCTGGCCGATCCGAGCCACACCCGGAGCGGCGCACCCCGGCCTCGGCGAGGACGTCGGTAAAAGCCTCTCCTGCGCCCACGTCACAGGCCAAACGCAGCGATGTGGGAGAGGCATCCTCAAGATAGACGCGCACTCCCCCGGCACGCAGCGCGAGGCCAAGCGACGCACCAAGCAGTCCCGACCCGACGATGAGAACCGGACCGACAGTCGATACGACTCGGCACCCGAGCACCCCGCTCTCGCCGCTCACAGGCCGACGGCTCCGTACAGCGCAGTCAGTGCGTTGCCCTTGACGCGTCGGGTCGTCCCCTGCTTGAGATGGTCGAGCGTGATAGGTCCAAAGCCCGTGCGCACGAGCTCGCGCACCGGGTACCCGACAGCCTCCATCATGCGGCGCACCAGGCGGTTACGACCCTCATGCACGACGATTTCGACGGTCGTGATGTCGCCGTAGGTATCGACGATGCGGAAGGAATCAACCTTGATAGGGCCGTCCTCCAGCTCGATTCCGTTCATGAGCGTGCGCTTCACGCCCGGCTTGACCTCGCCGTGCAGACGCGCCACGTAGGTCTTGCGAATCTCGTACGACGGGTGGGTCAAACGGTTCGCGAGCTCACCGTCGTTCGTCAGCAGCAACAGGCCGGACGTGTCAATGTCCAGGCGCCCAACGTGGTAGAGGCGCTCCGGATAGTCGGCGATGAGGTCAGCGATCGTGGGGCGACCCTCCGGGTCGCTCATCGTGGACACGGTACCAATCGGCTTGTTGACGGCCAAGACGATGTGCTTGGTCTCGTCGAGGATCAGGCGCTCTCCATCCACGTGAATGACCTGCTTCGCGGGGTCAACGCGGATGCCCTGGCTGCGCACGACGGTGCCGTCAACACTCACCCGGCCGTCGGCGATCATCTGTTCGGACGCACGCCTGGATGCGACGCCGGCCTGGGCGAGCACCTTCTGCAGGCGCACTCCACCCTCGGTGTAGGGGTTAGCCCTCATAGTTCTTCCTCCAATTCATCCAGCGCGTCGGCGTCTGGCAGGTAGGGTGCCAACGGTACCAGCTCCGACAGGCTCGTTAGCCCCATTTTCTCAAGAAACTCCCCTGTCGTCCCGTACAGGCGCGCACCAGAGGGTGTCAGTCCCGTCTCTTCCACGAGGCCTCGGGCCATGAGGGTACGCACGACACCATCCACGTTGACCCCACGAATACGGGAGATTCGAGTCCGTGAAATCGGCTGACGGTAGGCGATGACGGCCAACGTTTCCAGGGCCGCCTGCGAGAGGCGGGCGTGAGACGATCCGACGACGAAACGGCCGACGACGTCCGCGTATGCGCGAGCGGAATAGATGCGCCAGCCACCCGCCACCTCGCGTAGCTCAAAGCCCCGCGGGTGTTCCTGTCCCTCGCCCAGGTACTCGGCAGCAAGCGCGTGCAGTTCGGCGTCAACCTCTTCAGAACTGACTCCCAGAACGTCGGCGAGCTCGAACGCGCCAACTGGTTCGGAGGCCACCATGAGGATCGCCTCGATAGGGCCACGCAGTGTGTGTTCACTCATCACCGCTGTCTCCTTCGTTCTCGGATCGTGCACCACTGCGGGACGAGGCCGGGGCAGCATCCGCGTCGCCCACACCCGCGTAGTCATCCACGTCAATATCGATGCTCTCCCCGCTGCCGGTCCAGTGAATTGTGAGCGTTCCGAGCGCCCCCTCCTGCTCGAACTCGACCACGCCTCGCCGGTACAGCTCGAGGAGGGCAAGGAAGCGGGAGACAACGACAGCACGCGTCTGGGCATCCTCAACGAGTTGATGGAAGGTCATGGAACCCGCCTCAGTCAGCATCGCACTGACGAGAAGCGCCTGCTCGCGCACGGGCACGACAGGGTCATGCAGGTGAGTGACCTGCACCGTCGGCGCCGAGGCAGACAGCGCATTGGCCGCGAGGCGCGCGAGGTCTTGGGGGGTCGTGAGCCAGCGCAGCTCGGGAAGAAGCGTCGCAAAATGCGGCTCCAGGGGCACGTCCCTGGCGACGTATGAGCCGTACTCCCCCATCCGCTGATCAACATACTTCGCTGCTTCCTTGAACGCGCGATACTGCAGAAGCCGGGAAAACAGCAGATCACGGGCCTCCAGATCGGCCTGCGAGGCGTTGTCCTCCTCGTCAATGGCGGGTAGTAGGTGAACCGCCTTCATGTCGAGCAGGGTCGCCGCCACGACCAGGAATTCCGTCGTACGAGACAGGTCCGGTGAAGCCTGCATAAAAGCGATGAACTCATCGGTCACCTGGGCGAGTGCAACCTCGGTGATGTCGAGTTTTTTGCGGGCGATCAGGGACAGGAGAAGATCGAACGGGCCTTCGAAAACGGGGAGTGACACAGCGAAGAGGTCAAACTCCCCCTGGACCTCAAGACTGTCAGGCCGCGTCGCCACGGGCTATGACTTCCCGCGCGAGTCGACGGTAGGCGTGCGCGCCCGCATGGTTGGGAGCGTAAGAAGTAATCGGCTCGGTCGCCACAGACGCGTCTGGGAACTTGATGGTACGGCCGATGCGCGTATCGAACACGAGGTCGCCGAATGCCTCCTGTAGACGCTGGAGGACCTCGCGCGAGTGCAGCGTGCGCGAGTCAACCATCGTGGCGACAATGCCGTCAATCTTGAGACGCGGGTTAATGCGATCACGCACCGTCTCGATGGTCTCGACGAGCAGCGCGACGCCACGCAGCGCGAAGAACTCTGCCTCGACCGGGACGATAACACCGTGAGCTGCGGTGAGGGCGTTGACTGCGAGCAAGCCGAGGGACGGCTGGCAGTCGATCAGGACCACGTCATAGTCAGCTTCAACGTGTCGGAGAACGCGGGCCAGGGCACTCTCGCGGGCAACCTCATTGACGAGCTGAACCTCCGCCGCGGACAGGTCGATGTTCGCAGGGATGATATCGAGGTTTTCCGTCGCCGTGTGACAGATAGTCGCCTTCACATCCGCTTTGGGGTTCATGAGCAGCGTGTAGATCGTCTGCTCCATATCGAGCGCATTAATGCCCAGCCCAACGGAGGCGGCACCCTGGGGATCAAAATCCACGATCAGGACCCGTCGCCCATATTCAGCCAGGGCGGCACCCAGATTGATGGTCGTCGTCGTCTTACCGACGCCGCCCTTCTGATTACACATCGCGATCACGCGAGCGGGACCGTGCCCCGACAGCGGCGCGGGCACAGGGAAATCGACCGGCTCTTCGCGCAGGTCGGGCGTCAGCGTAGGATGCGAGTTCGTGGTCACGTCCCCATCCTAATTCATCACCGCGCGGTTGCCTCGGTGCCACGCGCCCGTGGGTGCGAGAGGGTAAAGACCTCACGCAGCGCTTGTGCGGTCACCTGGGTGTAGATCTGAGTGGTTGCTACCGAGGCATGCCCGAGAAGCTCCTGGACTTCGCGCACGCTCGCGCCACCCTCGAGCAGGTGCGTCGCGAACGAATGCCGCAAGGTATGCGGAGAGACGCGGTCTCCCAGGTCAGCCGCCTGAGCCGCGCGCCGAATAGCCGTCCATGCACTCTGACGAGACAGCGCACCACCGCGGGAGTTGAGGAAAAATACCGTCTGGCCCCTGCCTCGTGCTGCCAGTGCCGGTCGTGCACGCACTCTGTATGCGTCGAGCGCGTCAACAGCGAAAGAACCGACCGGAACGATCCTCTCTTTGCGTCCTTTGCCAAACAGACGCACAACGGGGACATCGCCGTCAAGATCAAGGTCATCAGCGCTCAGGGACACCGCTTCAGACACGCGCGCACCCGTGGCATACAGGAGTTCGAGCAACGCAGCATCACGAAGGCCGATGGGTGAATCGTCGGCGTGAGCGGCATCAAGCAGCCGTCCCACCTCCTCGACAGAGAGAGCCTTGGGCAGGTGACGCCCCTGACGGGGGGCGTGCAGCTGGGCAGCGACATCCGTCGCGACAACCCCCTCCGTCAGCGCGTACTTATGCAGCCCTCGGATAGCGGCCGACGCGCGCGCTACGGATGACGCTGCTGCAGCTTTCCCCGTGACCGCTCCGGATGCCAGCCGCATCATGTAGTCTTCGATGTCGCGCACGCTCACGTCCCCGACATCGTTTTTCCCTCGGTTCTTCATGTCAAACGCATACCGGCTGGCATCTCTGCGATAGTTCGAAACTGTATGCGCAGATGCCCCCTTTTCAACGCGCAGATAGTCCACCCAGTCGCGCACGAGAGCTTCCAGAGAGGTCATGGTGTCAGGGTAAGCGACTGTGCAACATATGTGCGCGAGCGCTATCGGCATGCGCACATATTCGCTAGACTGTGACGCGGTAAACCATTTCCGCCCCAACGCTGGGGCCCAACACCAGGAGACCACCGTGTCACTTCACTGGGATCACATTGATGACGAAGCGGTCAAGACCGCTAAGATCCTCGCCGCCGACGCCGTCGAGCAGGCTGGATCGGGCCACCCCGGTACTGCTATCTCGCTCGCCCCCGCCGCCTACCTCCTCTACAACAAAGTCATGAACGTCGACCCTGCCGACCCACGCTGGATCGGACGCGACCGCTTCATCCTCTCGGCCGGCCACTCGTCGCTGACCCAGTACGTCCAGCTCTACCTCTCCGGCTTCGGGCTCGAACTTGATGACATCAAGAAGCTGCGCACCGCTGGCTCCCTGACCCCCGGCCACCCCGAGTACGGCCACACCAAGGGCGTGGAGATCACGACCGGCCCGCTGGGCACCGGCATCGCCTCCGCCGTCGGCTTCGCCATGAACGCCCGCCGCGTCCACGGCCTGCTCGATCCCGAGACCCCGCTCGGTGAGTCCGTCTTCGACCACAACGTCTACGTCATCGCTGGCGATGGCTGCTTCGAAGAGGGCGTCTCCGCTGAGGCTTCGTCCCTCGCAGGCACCCAGGAGCTCGGCAACATTACCGTCATCTGGGACGACAACCACATCTCCATCGAAGACGACACGTCGATCGCTTTCACCGAGGACGTCCTGGCCCGCTACGAGGCCTACGGCTGGCACGTCCAGCGCGTCGACTGGCTCGGCGAGGATGGCTCCTACGAGGAGAACACCGCCGCGCTGAACGACGCCCTCGACGCCGCCAAGGCCGAGACCAGGAAGCCCTCGCTCATCGCGCTGCGCACCATCATCGGCTGGCCGACTCCCGGGAAGCAGAACACCGGCGGTATTCACGGTTCCAAGCTCGGTTCCGAGGCACTGAAGGGCCTCAAGGAAACACTGGGCGCCGATCCCGAGAAGATGTTCGATGCCGATTCCGCGCTCGTCGACGAGGTCCGTGCCCGCGCGGCCGCTCGCGCAGCCGAGTACCGCAAGGACTGGGACGCCCGCTTCGAGGCATGGAAGGCTGCTCACCCCGAGCAGGCTGCCCTGCTTGAGCGTCTCCTCGAAGGCCGCCTGCCCGAGGGCTGGGAGGCCGCGCTGCCCGCCTTCGAAGAGGGCAAGGCCATCGCAACCCGCGCTGCCTCCGGTCAGGTCCTCAACGCGATCGCTCCGGTACTTCCCGAACTGTGGGGCGGCTCCGCCGACCTCGCCGGCTCGAACAACACCTTCCTGAAGGGAGAGCCTTCCTTCCTGCCCGCACACCGTTCCTCGTCTGCCTTCAGCGGCAACGAGTTCGGCCGCAACCTGCACTTCGGCGTGCGCGAATTCGCCATGGGTGCTGCCCTCAACGGTATCGCCGCCGACGGCTTCACCCGCGCTTACGGCGGCACGTTCTTCGTGTTCTCCGACTTCATGCGCGGGGCCGTGCGCCTCGCCGCCCTCATGGATCTGCCGGTCACCTACGTGTGGACCCACGACTCCATCGGCGTCGGCGAAGACGGCCCGACGCACCAGCCGATCGAGCACCTGGCCTCCTACCGCGCGATCCCGAACTTCGCGGTCGTGCGTCCCGCCGACGCAGCTGAGACGGCGGCCTCCTGGAAGGCCATTCTCGAGCAGTCGCACCCGGCCGCCATCGTCCTGTCCCGCCAGAACCTGCCTAACCCGGCACGTGGTGAAGGCACCGGCCTGGCCACCACCGAGGACCTCGCGCGCGGTGCCTACGTCCTGGCCGACACCGAGGGCACGCCCGACGTGATCCTGCTGGCCTCCGGCTCCGAGGTCTCCGTCGCCCTCGAGGCGCGTGAGAGCCTGGCCACCGAGGGCATCGCCGCGCGCGTCGTGTCTGTGCCGTGCCTCGACTGGTTCGAGACTCAGGACCGCGAGTACCGCGACTCCGTCCTGCCCCCGTCGGTGCGCGCTCGCGTCTCCGTCGAAGCAGGCATCGCCCTGCCCTGGTACCGCTGGATCGGCGACGCCGGTCGCGCAGTCTCCATCGAGCACTTCGGTGCATCCGCGCCGGGCGAGACGCTCTTCAAGGAGTACGGCATCGACGCCGAGCACGTGGCCGCGGCTGCGAAGGAATCCATCGAGGCCGCTCGTTCGTGACTTTTTAGTCAACTGAACTGAACATGGGGCTGCTGGCGCGCGAGGGCGTGCCAGCAGCCCTATTCTCGTTAACATGTGTGGGTCCTCGGTCCCGCTTCGCTCACCCAACGGGCGCAGCGTTCGGGCCCCGGCCTCGTCCCAACCCCTTGAGCGAACGGAGCGACCACTCGTGACCAACGAGATCCCCACCCTGCGCGATCCCCAGGACCGCAGGCTTCCGCGTATCTCACCGCCCTGCGGCCTCGTCATCTTCGGCATCACCGGTGACCTCGCCCGCAAGAAGTTGCTCCCCGCGATCTACGACCTCGCCAACCGCGGCCTGCTCCACCCCGCGTTTTCACTCACCGGCTTCGCGCGCCGTGACTGGAGCCCGCAGGACTTCGAGGAATACGTGCGCGCGTCCATTGAGGCACACACACGCACCGGTTTTAACGAGGGCACGTGGAACCAACTGCGCTCGGGACTGCGCTTCGTCTCCGGCACCTTCGACGACCCCGAGGCCTACCGCCGACTCGCGCAGACCGTCGCCGAGCTCGACCATTCACGCGGCACCGGCGGCAATCACGCCTTCTACCTATCCATTCCCCCCTCGTACTTCCCCGTCGTGGCCAAGCACCTGTCGGACACCGGTCTCAACAAGCGACAGGGCCGTGAATGGCGACGCGTCATCATCGAGAAGCCCTTCGGTCACGACCTCCAGTCCGCGCAAGAGCTCTCCGATGTTATCTCGCAGATCTTCGACGAGAAAGATGTCTTCCGCATCGACCACTACCTGGGCAAGGAAACCGTCCAGAACATCATGGCCATGCGCTTCGCGAACGCGATGTTCGAACCGCTGTGGAAGGCCAACTACGTCGACTCCGTGCAGATCACGATGGCCGAAGACATCGGTATCGGCACGCGCGCGGGCTACTACGACGGCATCGGCGCAGCGCGCGACATCATCCAGAACCACCTGCTGCAGCTCATGGCACTCACTGCCATGGAGGAACCCGTACGTTTCACGCCCGAGGAGATCCGCACCGAGAAGGAGAAGGTTCTCTCTGCCGTGCGCCTGCCCGACGACCTGGCCGCCGACACCGCACGCGGCCAGTACGCGGGCGGTTGGCAGGGAGGCGACCGTGTACGCGGTTACCTCGAGGAGGACGGTATCCCCGCCGATTCGACCACGGAGACATTCGCAGCGATCAAGCTTTTCGTCGACACGCGGCGCTGGGCTGGCGTGCCCTTCTATCTGCGCGCAGGCAAGCGCTTGGGCAAGCGCGTTACCGAGATCGCCGTGATCTTCAAGCGCTCTGCCCACGTACCGTTCGGCAACTCTGCCCTCAGCGAATCCGCTCAAAACGCACTCGTCATCCGCGTCCAGCCGGACGAGGGCCTGACCCTCAAGCTCGGTGCCAAGGTCCCGGGCACCTCGATGCAGGTGCGTGACGTCACCATGGACTTCGCCTACGGCCACGCGTTTACCGAGGACTCCCCCGAGGCGTATGAGCGGCTCATCCTCGATGCGCTCGTCGGTTCCGCGCCCCTGTTCCCGCACCAGCACGAGGTCGAGGCCTCGTGGAAGATCCTCGATCCGATCCTGTCCTTCTGGGAGAGCCAGGGACAGCCCGAGCCCTACGCCCCCGGCACCTGGGGTCCCCAATCCGCGCACGACATGTTGGCCCGCGATGGCCGTTTCTGGAGGCTCCCGTGATCATCACCCTGAAGAACACCACGTCCGCCGAGGTCGCATCCCGCATCGTCGAGCTGCGTGACGAACGCGGCGCTGCGGCCCTCAGCCGCGTTCTCACGCTCCTCATCTGCGTGCCTGACCTGATCGACGTCGACAACGCAATCGAGGTTTCCGACGCGGTCTCGCGCGAGCACCCCTGCCGCGTCATCGTCATTGTCGAGCCCGAGTCGACGGAGGGAACCGCGCGCCTCAACGCCCAGATTCGCGTCGGCGACGCAGCGGGGCTGTCCGACATCATCATCCTGGAGCCACGCGGCGAGGCAGCATCCAACATCGATTCGCTCGTCATGCCTCTGCTCCAGTCCGACACTCCTGTCGTCACTTACTGGCCGGTGGTTCCACCGCAGAATCCTGGCGCCCACCCGCTCGGCCGCCTGGCGGTCAAGCGCATCACCGATTCGCGTGCAACCGAGTGCCCGATGGAGACGCTGTCGGCTCTGTCGACCGTGTACACCCCCGGCGACATCGATCTGGCATGGGCCGGCGTCACCCTGTGGCGTGCGCTCCTGGCCGCGATCGCGGAAGACTTCGACCGTCTACCAACCTCAATCCGCGTCGCAGGAAACGCCACACATCCGTCGCCGTTCCTCGTCGCCGCGTGGCTGCACCACCAGCTGGGCGTGCCAGTCGAGCGTGTTGTCGACAACGACGCGCTCACGATCACGGACATCACGTTCTTCTTTGACGATGACACGACCGTGTCTCTGTCGCGCAGTGCTTCCTCGTCGGTGGCTTGTCTATCGCGTCCCGGCCTCGAGGACCGTAGCGTGAACCTGGCACGCCGTTCCGTTCAGGATTCACTCATGGAGGATCTGCGTCGTCTCGATCCAGACGTCTACTACGGGGAGCTCCTCACGGAAGAACTGCCACGGCTCGCCCTCTCCTCCGAAGGCGAGTGACATGGTTTCCGTTCACACGCTTGAGGTTTTTCCAACCGTCGACGAGCTGAACGCCGCCGTTGGCCGCGCATTCTTTGAGCGCCTGCGCACGCTCATCAACGAGGCCGGGACGGACGTGCGTATCAACGTCGCCATTTCCGGCGGCGCGATCACCACCTCCCTTCTGCCCTCCCTGCTACCGTGTGTCGACCAGGTTGACTGGTCGCGCGTTCGCGTGTGGCTGGTGGATGAACGCTATGTTCCCGCCGGAGATAAAGACCGCAACGATGACCAGGCGTGGGATGGATTCCTCTATGCTGCATCAGGCGTGGAGTTCGTGCGGATGCCGAGCGCCGATACCTCAGCACCCGGCGCTGGTTCTCTTGACGATGCCACCGCTGCATTCGCAGACACCTGGCACTCGCTCATGGGCGATCGATCCTTCGATATTGCGCTGATCGGTATGGGTCCCGACGGGCACATCTGCTCGCTCTTCCCCGGACGCGTCGACATGGACGAGGCCTCCCCCATCCTGGCAATTCGCAACTCGCCCAAACCGCCCCCCGAGCGCATCACCGTATCGATGCCCATCATGCGCCGCTGTCCGGAGGTGTGGCTCACGACCGCTGGTTCGGCAAAGGCAGGAGCGCTCGGACGCGCTTTTGGCGGCGAGTCGCCCCTCGACATTCCCGTTGCGGGGATCCTCTGCCCAACGACGCGAGTCTACGTGGACGAGGCAGCGGCCTCGCGACTGGACCTCGGGTAGATACACCACCTTACTTTGTGGGGCCGCCTTCGTGACGAAGGCGGCCCCACAGTCTCTTGCCAGGGTACGAAATGGCTCCCCGCTGATCAACGGAGAGCCACAGCTCGATGCTGATCGGTACCGATCAGCCACCAAACTTTCCAAGCAGGACGAAACCGATGATGCACACCACCCAGATGAACAGAGTGCCCATGGTGATGCGGTTCAGGTTACGCTCGGCGACACCGGAGGACCCTGCCGACGAGGAGATGCCGCCACCGAACATGTCCGATAGGCCGCCGCCCTGTCCTTTGTGCATCAGGATGGTCAGGGTGAGCAGGATGCTGGTCACGAAGATCAGCCCAATCAGTACGTTGTTCAGAATGGTCACGGTGGGTCCAGTTTCTATCGCAGGTCGCCCCAATTCGGGGCACATATAGTCTTATATTAACTGAGAATGCCGATGGGGCCAACCGGCACACCGGTTGGCCCCATCTCGCGTCCGCTCCGACCCAGCTCGACTGGCCGGGTGTCACGGGCGTGTGAGCGTTGCTCAGGCGTAGAAGTTCGCCATGGCGGCGAAGGATTCAGCCTTCAGGGACGCGCCGCCGACGAGACCGCCGTCGACGTCGGGCTGAGCCATGAGCTCCTTGATGTTGCCGGGCTTGGCGGAGCCGCCGTAGAGGATGCGGGTGGACTCGGCGGTTTCGGTGCCGAAGTCCTCGGCCAGGGCGGCGCGGATGGCGCCGCACACTTCCTGGGCGTCCTGCGCGGATGCGGTCTCGCCGGTGCCGATGGCCCAGATGGGCTCGTAGGCGATGACGATCTTGGCAACCTCTTCGGCCTTCCAGCCGACGAGCGCGGCGCGGATCTGGCCGAGAACGAAGTCGACGTAGGTGCCGGCCTTGCGGATCTCGAGGGCTTCACCGCAGCACAGGATCGGGGTCATACCGGCGTCGAAGACCTTGCGGGCCTTGGCGCCGACGAGCTCGTCGGACTCACCGTGGTACTCGCGGCGCTCGGAGTGGCCCATGACCACGTAGGTGACGCCGAGCTTGGTGAGCATCTCGGTAGAGATTTCACCGGTGTAGGCACCGTTGTCGTGGATGGAGACGTCCTGGGCGCCGTACTTGATCTGGAGATCATCGGCGTCGACGATGGTCTGGACGGTGCGGATGTCGGTGAACGGCGGGATCACGAGGACCTCGCACTTGGAGTAGTCGTGACCAGCGTCGGACAGTGCCATTTCGAGGCCCTGGACGAGATGATTGGCCTCGAGGTGATCGAGGTTCATCTTCCAGTTGCCGGCCATGAGGGGCGTACGTGCCATGAGTCAGTCCTCCAGAACTGCGATACCGGGCAGAACCTTACCCTCGAGGAGTTCGAGGGAAGCGCCACCACCAGTGGAAATGTGGGAGAAGGTGTTCTCGTCGAAGCCGAGCAGGCGCACGGCTGCGGCGGAGTCGCCGCCGCCGATGACGGAGAACATGGAGCCCTTGGACAGGGCCTCTGCGACGGCGCGGGTGCCACCGGCGAACGCGTCGAATTCGAAGACGCCCATGGGACCGTTCCAGGCGACGGTCTTGGCGGTCGCGAGCTTGTCAGCGAAGAGCTTCGCGGACTCCGGGCCGATGTCCAGACCCATCTGATCATCGGGGATAGCGTCGACCTTGACGACGGTCGCGGGCGCGTCTGCCGCGAATTCGGGGGCGACGATGACGTCCACGGGCAGGACGAGGTCAACACCGCGCTCGGCGGCCTCGGCGATGTAGCCCTTGACGGTGTCGATCTGGTCTTCCTCGAGGAGGGACTTGCCCACCGAGTAGCCCTGAGCGGCGAGGAAGGTGAAGACCATGCCGCCGCCGATGAAGAGCATATCGGCCTTCTTCAGCAGGTTGGCGATAACGCCGAGCTTGTCGGAGACCTTGGAGCCGCCGAGGACGACGCCGTAGGGGCGCTCGGGGTCGCCGGTCACCTTGGACAGGGACTCGATCTCCTTGAGGACGAGCAGACCAGCGGCCGAGGGCAGCAGCTTCGCAATGTCGTAGACCGAAGCCTGCTTGCGGTGCACGACACCGAAGCCGTCGGAGACGAACGCGTCGCCGAGCTTGGCGTAATCGCGGGCAAGCTCTTCGCGCTCCTCGTCGACCTTGGAGGTCTCACGGGGATCGAAACGGACGTTCTCGAGCAGCGCGATCTCACCATCACCCAGAGCGGCGACGGTCTCAGCAGCGGAGGGGCCGACGACGTCGGAAGCCAGCGTGACCTTCACGCCGGAGAGTTCAGCAAGGCGCTTGGCGACGGGGGCAAGCGAGAAGGCGGGATCGACCTTGCCCTTGGGGCGGCCGAGGTGAGCCATGATGACGACCTTGGCACCGGCGTCGGTGAGGGTCTTGAGGGTCGGCAGAGCCGCACGAATACGGCCATCATCGGTGATGACGCCGTCCTTGAGCGGAACGTTGAAGTCGGAGCGGACGAGGACGCGCTTGCCGCGCAGGTCGCCCAGAGTGGAGATAGTCCTCACGAGGAGTCCTTTCAGTGTGAAGGCGGTGGCGATGTACGAGATGCCCGTGCACGAGCGTGCACGGGCATCTCGCTGATCAGCTCATGGCTGGTATATCAGCTGTGTGCTCAGGCGAGCTTGGAGCCGACGAGGGCGGTGAGGCGAACGAGAGCGTTCGAGTAGCCCCACTCGTTGTCGTACCAGGACAGGACCTTGACGAGGTTGCCGATGACCTTGGTCTCGGTGGCGTCGAAGATCGAGGTGTGCGGGTCGCCCACGATGTCGGAGGAAACGATCGGATCCTCGGTGTACTCAAGGACACCCTTGAGCTCACCCTCGGCAGCGGCCTTGACGGCAGCCTTAACGGCCTCGACGGAGACCTCCTTCTTCGCGATGAAGGTGAGGTCGGTCAGGGAGCCGGTCGGGGTGGGAACGCGGACGGCGAGGCCATCGAACTTACCCTCAAGCTCGGGCAGAACCAGGGCGACGGCCTGGGCAGCACCGGTCTTGGTGGGGATCATGTTCAGGGCCGCGGCGCGGGCGCGACGCAGGTCCTTGTGGGGAGCGTCGAGGACGCGCTGGTCACCCGTGTAGGAGTGGATGGTGGTCATGATGCCGCGCTCGATGCCGAAGTTCTCCTCAAGAACCTTGGCCAGGGGGGCGAGGCAGTTGGTCGTGCAGGAGGCGTTCGACACGATGTTCATCGTGGCGCCATCGTACTTGTCCTCGTTCACGCCCATGACGAAGGTGCCGTCGACGTTCTTCGCGGGAGCGGAGATGACGACCTTCTTGGCGCCAGCGTCCAGGTGAGCCTTGGCCTTCTCGCCGTCGGTGAAGAAGCCGGTGGACTCAACGACAACCTCAACGCCGAGCTCGCCCCAGGGCAGATCGGCGGGGTTACGCTGCGCCAGCACCTTGATGTGCTTGCCGTTGACGACGATGCCCTCGTCATCGTAGGAGACCTCGCCCTGGAAGCGACCCGTGATCGAGTCGTACTTCAGCAGGTGAGCGAGGGTCTTGTTGTCGGTGAGGTCGTTAACGGCGACGATCTCGATGTCCGCGCCCTGCTCGAGAGCAGCGCGGAAGAAGTTGCGGCCGATGCGGCCGAAGCCGTTGATGCCAACGCGGGTGGTCACTATGTTCCTCCTGCTCGTGCCCCTCGCGGGGCACGGTATTCGATGCAACCGGGCGTGCGGGTTGCCAGCCCGGCCCGCAGATGTCTGCGGTTCCAGCAGTTCCTAATCTACACCCCAGAGCGTGCTCTGTCACAATCCAATTTGAAAATCTGCACGTGGGGTAATTCTCGTTTGAATCGAGACGTTGTGGCAGGAACCAGGGACCTCAGTCCTCATCGAGCATGTCGAGGGTGAGCGCGGATTCCGTATCGGGAATGCCTCGTTCGTGTGCAACCTTGTCAGCGAGGGCCAGGAGTCGTCGGATTCGCCCGGCAACGGCATCCTTGGTGAGCGGTGGATTCGTGTGCTTGCCGAGCTCTTCGAGGGACGCCTGCTTGTACTTCAGCCGCAGGGTACCTGCCTCGAGCAGGTGAGCCGGTACATCGTCCCCAAGAATCTCAAAGGCTCGCTCAACGCGCGCACCGGCTGCGACGGCGGCACGCGCGGAGCGGCGCAGATTCGCATCGTCAAAGTTAGCCAGTCGGTTGGCGCTACCCCGCGCCTCGCGGCGCTCGCGTCGCTCCTGCCAGGCCTCGAAGGTCTGGGGTGCACCCATCGCGGAAATCAGCGCGCCGATCGCATCAGAGTCACGGACGGACACACGATCCGTACCGCGCACCTCCTTCGAGCGCGCGGCCGCGCCGAGCTTACGCGCGCAACCCACCATGGCGAGCGCCACCTCGGGACCGGGACAGGTGATCTCAAGCGAGGAGGAACGTCCGGGTTCCATGAGCGAGCCGCGGGCGAGGAACGCACCGCGCCAAATCGCCGCAGCCTCAGCCGTCCCCGAGGCGACGAGTACGGGCGGCAGGCCGCGAATGGGACGGCGCAGTGAATCAACGAGACCGGTCAGGCGAGCGAGCTCATCAGCCTTGTGGACGACTCGCACAACGTAGCGCTTGCCGCGTCGCAGGGATGATCCGGACACGACGACGACGGAGGATTCCGCGTTGTACAGCGCCTGCAGGTAGGTGCGCAGGCGCCGTGCAGCGACAGGCGAGTCGAGCTCAGCCTCGACGAGAATGCGACCGCCCACGAGGTGCAGACCGCCGGCGAAACGCAGTGTCGCGCTTACCTCGGCGGCCACCTCCGACGGCGTCGTGATGACGGCGCGCGCGAGCTCGTCCTTCATGTCAGATGTCAGAGACACGGGTTCTTCCTAGGGTGTGAAGTCGTTTGTCAACAGGCAACAGCTTCTAAGGTAACCACGTTTCAGGCTGTCCGACCTCACCAAGGAAGCCGTCGAATGCGTCACGCAATGCTGCGGCAAGGCGCAGCGGGTCGTGGTGCGGAGCCCCGTCGCCCGTGCGGACCTGGCGCAGGAGAACGCGCGCACCGAGCTCCTCGGCAGCGACGATGAGGTCATCGATATCATCGCATGCCGTGGGGTCAGCGACGACGACGTCGAGCTTGAGCATGGGCGCGTACTCGCGCAGGACACGCACGTGATCGGCGGTCGACATGAGATCGGTTTCGCCGCGTTGGCGTGCCAGGTTGAGCACGAGCGCGCGGTGCGCGTCCGTCGTTGCGAGTGCTCGGTTGATGTCGGGGACCAGCAGATGCGGAATGACCGACGTGTACCAGGAGCCGGGGCCCAGCACGACCCAGTCGGCCTCGGAGATGGCGTCGGTAACCGCAGAAGGGACCTCGGGGGCCTCGGGCGTAATACGAACGTGCTCGACGGTACCGGGGGCGACAGCAACCTTCGATTGGCCGGACACGACGTAACGACGTCCACCGTCGTTCATGTCCGCCTCGATATCAATGGGCGTCGTCGACATGGGCAGGACCCGCCCCTGTGCCCCGAGGAGCCGACCAACCCAGTCGAGGCCCTCAACCGGATCGTCGAGGAGCTGCCACAGGCCAGAAATCAGCAGGTTGCCGAGCGCATGGCCGTTGAGCGGGCCGCTCGTATCCAGGCGCAGCTGCATGACGTCACGCCACGTCAAGCCCCACTCGGATTCCTCACATAGCGACGCCAACGCCATACGCAGGTCGCCGGGAGGCAGGATCGGCATCTCCTGGCGCAGACGGCCGGAACTACCACCGTCATCGGCGACAGTCACGACTGCCGTGAGCGCACGGGTAATGTGGCGCAAAGCCCGCAGGGTTGCGGACAAGCCGTGTCCGCCGCCCAGGGCGACTATGTTCTGGCCGGATTCTCCACGTTGAACCCAGCCGGCTGCATCAAGATAGGGCATCAGTCTCTCCCAATGTCACGGTGCATCACGCGAACCGTGTATCCGTGTGTGCGCAGGCGCTTGGCGATTGCCTCGGAGCAAGCAACTGAGCGGTGCTTTCCGCCCGTGCATCCGACGGCAATCGTGACGAATGGCTTCAATTCTGCCAGATAGCCGCTCAGCATGGGAGCCAGTAGGTCCGCATATCCGAGAGCAAAATCGCGTGCACCCGGCTGAGAGAGCACGTAGTCGGCGACGGCCTGGTCCCTGCCCGTGAGGTGACGCAACTCGTCCACCCAGTACGGGTTCTTGAGAAAACGCACGTCAACGACGTGATCGGCGTCGAGGGGCAGCCCGTGCTTGAAACCGAACGACTCGACGGTCACCTGCAGGGGGCGCTCCTCCCCCGCCACGATATCGCGGATACGTCGGGTCAAATCGTGGACACTCATGGTGGAGGTGTCGATGACCTCGTCGGCTGCACGGCGCAGGGGCGCGAGGAGGCGCATTTCAGCTTTGATACCGTCCATGAGGGTGCCGGCACCCTGGAGGGGGTGGGGACGACGGTTGGATTCGTAGCGGCGCACGAGGGTCTGGGGGCTGGCCTCGAGGAAGATAATGCGGTAGGCGATGCCCGCGCCCTTGAGCTGCTCGAGTGTGGCGTCCAATGTGCGGAAGAAGGTGCGCGAGCGAACATCGACGCCGACCGCCAGGCGGTGCACGCCGGCCGCGGGGTCATTCGACATCATGCCGACGAGAGCGGGCAGCATGGTCGGCGGCAGGTTGTCGACGACGTACCAGTCCAGATCCTCGAGCGCGCGGGCGGCTCCCGTGCGGCCCGCCCCGGAGTAGCCCGTGATGATGAGGACCTCGTTGGAGGCGCGAGGCTCGTACTTGACGCGGATCATGTCGCGCACGGCGATGCCCTCGGGAACCGTGGGAGGGTTCTCCTCGTTCATCGACGAGGCCTGGGCCGGGCGCTCATCGCGGTCGTCCCTGGGTGTGTGGTCGGGCATGACGTCCTCCTGACGGGTGGGATGTGCTGGTAGGTGGGAGCTGTTATGCGCAAGGAGCGGGGGCCTCGTCGATGGAGATGCCTGCGGCCGCGCGCCTGGCGATGACTCGCGCTTCCTTCGGCGTGCTCGCGGTGGTGGCGACGACACCGACGCGCCTACCTGCGCGGCTGATGGGCTTGCCGAAGATGCGCACGATGTCGGCGGTGGCTAGGGCTTCGGCGACGCCCTCGTAGACGGGGGCATCGACGGCGCCGGTTGACTTGATGACGGCCGAGGCACCGGGGCTCGCCTGCGCGGTCGAGACGGGCAGGCCCAGGATGGCGCGTGCGTGCAGTTCGAACTCGGATTGCGCTTGCGTCACCATCGTCACCATGCCGGTGTCGTGGGGGCGTGGCGAGAGCTCGGAGAACCAGACCTCATCGCCACGCACGAAGAACTCGACGCCGAAGATGCCGAGGCAGGGGCCGTTTCCAGCCTCGGCCAGGGTGTCAGTGACGGCCTTGGCCATCGTGCGTGAGGCTTCGAGGGCTGCCTCGCTCATGGCCATGGGCTGCCAGGATTCGACGTAGTCTCCGCCCTCCTGGCGGTGCCCGATGGGCGCGCAGAAGCTCGTCGTGACCGTACCGGACTTCGCGTCCCAGGAGCGCACGGTGAGCAGCGTGATCTCATAGTCGAAGTCGACGCCTTCTTCGACGATGACGACGCCGGTCGTCGCGCGGGCATCTTCTTCTGCGTGGGCCCATGCGGAGGCGGCCTGCTCGGGGCCGGTGACGCGGGACTGGCCGTGCCCGGAAGAGGACATGGTCGGTTTCACGAAGGCGGGGTATCCGATCTCGTCGAGAGCGGTGGCCAGCTCGGCCTCGCTGCGTGCGAATCGGAATGCGGAGGTGCGCACGCCGGGGAGGGAGGCGGCGAGGGTGCGGATGCGCTGGCGGTCCATCGTGGCCTGGACGGCGAAGGCGTTGGGGACGACGCGCACGCCTCGCTCCTCACAAGCGCTGAGTTCGTCAGTCGCGATGGCTTCCACCTCGGGAACAATGAGGTCGACATCGAGGCCGTTGAGCACTGCACGCAAGGCCTCGGGGTCACTCATGTCGAGAACGCGAGACTCATCCGCGACCTGCATCGCCGGAGCATTCGGGTAGGAGTCACACGCGATGACGGTGCATCCGTAGCGCTGCAGGGCGATCGCTACTTCCTTACCGAGTTCGCCCGATCCAAGCAGCAGCACGCGCGCCGGCAGCGGCACGGGAAGCGTCAATGTCATGGTGTGTCCTCCCTCGACGATGTCGCAAGCCTATCGCGAATCGTGCGCGCGAGACCGGGTCCCACGCCCTTGACCTCGGCAATCTGCTCCACGGACGCCTCACGGATCCGCTTGACAGAGCCGAAATGTTTCAACAGCGCGGCCTGACGGGCGGGTCCAAGCCCTGGGATGGAATCGAGCACCGAGCGCCGCTGGGCCTTTGAACGCCGCTTACGATGCTTCGTGATCGCGAAGCGGTGGGACTCGTCGCGCAGGTACTGCAGGAGGTAGAGCGCCTCCGAGGTGCGTGGAAGGATGAGCGGGAACTCCTCACCGGGGATCCATACCTCCTCGAGCCGCTTCGCCAGTCCCACGACGGGCACGTCCGCACCCACGGCGTCCAGGGCGCCGCGCGCGGCGTTCACCTGCGGGAGGCCACCATCGACAACGACCAGGTCGGGGCGGTAGGAGAATCGCTTGGGCCGCCCCGTCGTCGCGTCGATCGGACCGGAGGCGTAGGCGACACCATCCTCGTCCTCCCCTTCGACGCCAGCCTCCTCGGCCAGCAAGCGTGAAAAGCGCCGGGTGAGGACCTCGTTCATCGCGCTCGTATCGTCGGGGGTACCACTCCCGTCCTCACCGCGGATGTTGTAGGTGCGGTAGGCGTCCTTACGCGGCATACCATCCTCAAAGACGACCATCGAGGCCACCTGATTGTCGCCGCCCGTGTGCGACACGTCGTAGCACTCGATACGCAAGGGCGCTGCGGGCAGGTCCAGGTTCTCGGCGAGCTGCTCGAGCGCCTTCGAACGTGCCGTGATGTCACCCGCCCGCTTCGTCCGATGCAGGGCAAGGGCCTGGCGGGCATTCTCGGTCACCGTCTCCATGAGCTGAGCCTTCGGGCCACGCTTGGGAACGTGAATGGACACGGACGCGCCGCGCACCTCCCGCAGCCAGCGCGCAATCGTCTCCTTCTCCTCGGGCTCGACAGAAACGAGTACCTCGCGCGGGATCGCCGATGTGGGCGTATGCGCGACGTCGTCCACGCTCACGGCCGCCACCTTGTCCGGCTTCCCGGCCCCGGCCTCGTCCGGCGACGCCGAGGAATACACCTGCTCCAGGAGGCGGGACATGAGGGCGGCGTCATCCGCCCCGTCGACGCGCTCGATCACCCATCCGCGCGTGCCCCGGATACGCCCGCCACGCACGTGGAAGACGTGTACCGCCGCGTCCAGGTCATCGCTGACGAGCGAGAACACGTCGGCGTCCGAGCCGTCATCCAGCACGACCGCGTTGCGCTCCAGCACCGTGCGCAACGCCAACACATCGTCGCGCAGCTTCGCCGCACGCTCGAAGTTCAGCTCCGCCGACGCCTGGCGCATCTGCTCCTCCAGGTCACGGATGACGGGACCCGTGCGCCCCTCCATGAACTGGCACAACCCCTCGGCGAGCTCGCGATGCTCCTCCATCGAGATCCGACCGACACACGGCGCCGAACACTTATCGATGTAGCCGAGCAGACATGGACGCCCCTGAGCCTTCGCCCGCTGGAACACGCCCGCGGAGCACGAGCGCATCGGAAACACGCGCAGCAGCTGATCGATCGTCTCACGAATCGCCCACACCTGCGTGTACGGCCCGAAGTAACGCGACACCGCACGCTTGCGCTCACGCGTGACCTGCACACGGGGGAAGCGCTCCCCCATCGACACCGCCAGATACGGGTAGGACTTGTCGTCCTTAAACATGACGTTGAAACGCGGATTGAATTCCTTAATCCACGTGAACTCCAGCGTGAGCGCCTCCACCTCGGAACGCACAACGGTCCACTGGACGGCGCTCGCGGTCGTCACCATCTGCTGGGTGCGCGGATGCAGGTTCGCCAGATCCTGGAAGTAGTTCGTCAGGCGATTGCGCAGGTTTTTGGCCTTACCGACGTAGATGACGCGGCCCTGAGGGTCGGAGAATCGGTAGACGCCCGGCGAGGTCGGAATATCTCCCGTGCGGGGTCGGTACGTCGAAGGATCAGCCACGCTCCCAGAGTACGAGGCCGGGGCTGGCAGCGCCCGATGCCCACCGCGGGCGTGCTCTATGTCATGAAACCTTTGAATATTGAAACCAATACGCGCAGCTGCCACCTGTAGGCATATACTGGTCTTGGTTACGAATTGACCCATTCTTGACCAACGAGTACAGCTCTCCCACAAAGAAGGACGTTCATGTTCACCTCCACCCAAGAGGTCGCAGACTTTATCTCCGAGCAGAACATTGAACTCGTCGACGTGCGCTTCTGCGACGTCCCCGGGGTTCAGCAGCACTTCACGATCCCCGTGAGCGAATTCTTGGACGCCGCACTGTCGGACGGCCTCATGTTCGACGGCTCCTCTGTGCGCGGATTCACCGCCATCCACGAGTCCGACATGAAGCTCATCCCGGACATCTCTTCCGCGTTCGTTGACCCGTTCCGTGATCGAAAGACCCTGGTCGTTAACTTCTCGATCGTCGACCCCTTCACGGATGAGCCTTTCTCGCGCGACCCGCGCCAGGTGGCCGCGAAGGCCGAGGCCTACCTGCGTTCGACCGGTATCGCAGACGAGTGCTTCATCGGCGCCGAGGCGGAGTTCTACCTCTTCGACGACGTGCGCTACCAGGTCACCCCGCACAACACGTTCTTCTCCGTCGACTCCCCCGAGGCGTACTGGAACACCGGTCGCGTCGAAGAGGGCGGCAACATGGGCTATAAGGTGGCCGTCAAGGGCGGTTACTTCCCTGTCTCCCCCGCCGACAAGTACGCGGATGTGCGCGACGAGATGAGCCGCCTCCTCGAAGAGGTCGGCCTGACGATCGAGCGCGCCCACCACGAGGTCGGCTCAGGCGGTCAGCAGGAGATCAACTACCGCTTCGCGACGCTGCAGACCGCGGCCGACGACATGATGAAGTTCAAGTACGTCATTAAGAACGCGGCCCTCGAGTTTGGCCATTCCGCGACCTTCATGCCCAAGCCCCTGTTCGGCGACAACGGCTCGGGTATGCACACCCACATGTCCCTGTGGAAGAACGGCGAGCCCCTCTTCTACGACGAGCGCGGCTACGGATCCCTGTCCGACACTGCCCGCTGGTTCATCGGCGGCCTACTGGAGCACGCTCCCGCGCTCCTCGCCTTCACGAATCCGTCGGTGAACTCTTTCCGCCGCCTGGTTCCCGGTTTTGAGGCTCCGATCAACCTCGTGTACTCGGCGCGCAACCGCTCCGCGTGCATCCGCATCCCCGTCACGGGCACGTCACCCAAGGCCAAGCGCGTGGAGTACCGCGTGCCGGACCCGAGCGCAAACCCCTACCTGGCGTTCTCCGCGTGCCTCATGGCTGGCATCGACGGCATCAAGCGTCGCATCGAGCCGGCAGCTCCCATCGACAAGGACCTGTACGAGCTGCCCCCGGCCGAGTACCAGGACATCGCGAAGCTTCCGAGCTCTCTCGAGGCCGCTCTCGACGCACTGCGCGAGGACCACGAGTTCCTCACCGAGGGCGACGTCTTCACCCAGGATCTCATTGATACCTGGCTCGACTACAAGGAGACCAACGAGGTCGCCCCGATGCGCGCCTACCCGCATCCGTACGAGTACCAGATGTACTACGATCTGTGATCTAATCGTCACTCAGCGGCCCCCGCCCCAATTATGGGGCGGGGGCCGCGCCATACCCAGTAGACTCACAATGGACCTATTGTTCAGTCTTTGAACCGATACCCGGGAGGACACGATGAAGCGCATGCGCGATGGCTCGTACACGATCAAGCCGACGTACAAGGTCGGCGACCACGACATCGTGCCCGACATGCTGACCAAGCGGGCCCTCACCCACCCGCAGCAAGTGTGCGTCGAGCAGCGTTCCTCCGTCGGATCCACCCGCTCTCTGACCGCCGGTGAGCTCCAGCGTCAGGTCGAATACACCGCCTGTGGCCTCATCGGCCTCGGCGTGCAGGCTGGAGACGCTGTGGCGATCCTGGCCCCGACCTCGTACGAGTGGCTCCTCCTGGATCTGGCACTGCTCTCGATCGGCGCGATCACCGTCCCGATCTACGAGTCCGATTCCGCCGCCCAGATCGAGCACATCCTCACCGACGCGCACGTGACCCGCGTCTTCACGGCCACGACGCAGCAGGCCGAGCTCGTGGGCTCTGTTGCCCCCGGGCATACCGTCGCCATCGATTCCTTCGATCGCGGCGCACAGCGCATGATCGCCCGCGCAGCCACCGGCATCACCATTGAGAACGTTGAGCAGCGTCGCGCCACCATCTCGTCCTCGGACATCGCAACCATCATCTACACCTCGGGCACGACGGGTAACCCCAAGGGCGTGGCCCTCACGCACGCGAACTTCATCGCAACCGCTCAGGGAGCGCGCCAGGTCCTCGGTGAGGTCATTGACTCACCCGAGACACGCCTGCTCCTCTTCCTCCCCGTCGCGCACGTGCTCGCCCGCCTCGTCATGCACGTGATCCTCTCCGGCCAGGGCGTGCTCGGCTTCTCGCCCAACATCAAGAACCTGTTGCCGGACATCCAGACCTTCAAGCCCTCCGTCCTCCTCGTCGTTCCTCGCGTCCTCGAGAAGGTCTACAACGCCGCGTCCTCGAAGGCAGGCGGCGGCATTAAGGGCCGCATGTTCGCATGGAGCGCCAAGCAGGCACGCGCCTACTCGATCGCCTCCGAGAAGACCTTCGGGCCGGGCATGCTGAAGAAGATGCGCCACGGCATCGCCGATGCGCTCGTCCTGAAGAAGATCCGCGCCATCCTCGGGCCCAACCTGCGCTACATCGTCTCCGGCGGCGCACCCCTGGCCACCGATCTCGCGCACTTCTACGCCGGCATGGGACTCACCCTCATCCAGGGTTACGGCCTATCTGAGACGACCGGACCGATCGCTGTCCAGCACATCGGCAAGAATCCCGTCGGTGGCGTCGGACTCCCCTTGCCCGGCAACTTCATTAAGACAGCCAAGGATGGGGAGATCCTCGTGCGCGGCCAGTCGGTGATGCCCGGCTACTACCACCTGCCTGAGCAGACCGCCGAGGTCATGCCCGACGGCAAGTGGTTCCACACCGGCGACCTGGGTTCCATCGACCGCAAGGGGCAGCTGACCATCACCGGCCGCAAGAAGGAACTCATCGTCACCGCGGGCGGAAAGAACGTCTCCCCCGAGGTCCTTGAGGACTCCCTCGCCACGCATCCGCTCGTCGCCAACGTCATTGTCGTGGGCGACCAGCGCCCGTACGTCGGCGCGCTGTTCACGCTTGACGCCGATATGCTGCCCGACTGGCTCGCCAAGCACGGCCTACCGCAGTGCTCCCCCACCGAGGCCGCCGAGCTGCCCGCCGTGCGTGAATCCCTCGAGAAGGCCGTCGAACGTGCCAACAAGGCCGTGTCCCGCGCCGAGTCGATCCGTAAGTTCCGCATCATCGACGCCACCTTTACAATCGCGAACGGCTACGTGACTCCCTCGATGAAGCTACGCCGACGCAAGGTGCTCGCCGACTACGCCCACGAGGTCGATGCGCTCTACGGCGGCCCCGTCTCCGCCGAGCCGACGAAGAAGCGCGGTTTCTTCCACCGCTCCAAGAAGAACTGATCCCACCAACACAGCGCAGCGCGCTCACCCCACGAAAGGACCGCAATGACGGTACGCAGGCTCGCAGACGGCTCATGGGAGTCGATCGCAACGCGAGAGGCAACCGAGGACATGAACCTGCCGAAGATGCTCCACCAGCGCGTGGCATCTCACCCCGGACAGGTCGCGATTGAGCGGCGTTCCAACGTCGGCGCGTGGCGCCGGGTCACCATGGAGACGTTCCTGAGCGAAGCCGACTCGATTGCGCGCGGTCTCATCGGCATGGGCCTCGAGGCCGGCGAGCACCTGGCGATCCTGGCACCCACCTCCTACGAGTGGGCGCTCATCGATGTGGCCGCACTGTCCTGTGGCACCATCACCGTGCCGATCTACGAGACGGACTCCGCCTCCCAGATCGCGCACATCCTCCAAGACGCCGACGTGCGCATCGTCATCACGGCGACCACCCAGCAGGCCGAGCTCGTCGAATCCGTGCGCACCGAGGGCGTCCGCCATATCCTCTCCCTCGACCGAGGTGCCGAGCGCGTCCTGACGGGTGCCGCCCAGGGTGTCACGGTCGAGCAGGTGCGCGAGCGCACCGACGCCGTCAAGCTCAGCGACGAGGCGACGATCATTTATACGTCCGGCACGACGGGCATGCCCAAGGGCGTCGTCCTCACGCACGGCAACTTCATTTCGCCGATGCTGCAGGCCTATGACTTCCTGCCGGTGCTCATCAACGACCCGAAGTCGCGCTCCCTGCTCTTCCTGCCGGTCGCCCACGTGCTCGCGCGCTTCGTCATGTACTGCCTGCTCGCGGGCCAGGGCGTGACAGCCTTCTCCCCCGACACCCGTAATCTCGTCAACGACATTGCGACATTCAAACCGACGATGCTCCTCGTGGTTCCGCGCGTCATGGAGAAGGTCTATAACGCTGCCTCCGCGAAGGCCGGCGGCGGCGCGAAGGGACGAATCTTTGCCTGGGCTGCCAAGCAGGCCCGTGCCCTGTCTGCGGCCACCGCCTACGTGGACTCTCCCCTGCCCGAGTCCGCCGTCGCGGGTCCCGGCCCCGACACCACGCCCATCCCCGATGCTTCCGCGACGCCCTCCC
Organism: Pauljensenia sp. 27098_8_83; assembly: GCF_041432695.1. Taxonomy (NCBI): domain Bacteria; kingdom Bacillati; phylum Actinomycetota; class Actinomycetes; order Actinomycetales; family Actinomycetaceae; genus Pauljensenia; species Pauljensenia sp. 27098_8_83. The sequence goes on from NZ_JAPWAD010000002.1 coordinate 136,970, forward strand.
CCGGTCCGTCGGCATCGCTCAAGCTGCGTGGCCGCGTCGCCGACGCGCTCGTCTTGAAGAAGGTCCGTGCGGTGCTCGGGCCGAATCTGCACACCATCATTTCGGGTGGCGCGCCCCTGGCCCCTGACCTGGCAAACTTCTATCGCGGCCTGGGCATCACGCTCCTGCAGGGATACGGCCTCTCCGAGACGACCGGACCGATCTCCGTGGAGACCCCACAGGACTTCCCGCCGGATTCGGTGGGCTTCCCCTGGCCCGGCAACCGGATGAAGATTGCTCCCGACGGCGAGCTGCTCGTGCGCGGCATCTCCGTGTCGAAGGGCTACCACAACCTGCCCGAGGCAACTGCCGAGGCCTACGTCGACGGCTGGTTCAAGACCGGCGACCTCGCTTCCATCGACGATCGCGGTCACTTGCGCATCACGGGACGCAAGAAGGAGCTCATCGTTACCGCGGGCGGCAAGAACGTCTCCCCCGAGATCCTCGAGGAGTCCCTTTCGACGCACCCGCTCATCGCGAACATCATCGTGGTGGGCGACAACCGCCCCTACATCGGTGCGCTCATCGCCCTGGACACGGAGATGCTGCCCGAGTGGCTGACCACCCACGGCCTGCCCGTCGTCGATGCTGCGCAGGCCGCGAACCTGCCCGAGGTACGCGAATCGCTGGAGAAAGCGATCGCCCGCGCCAACAAGGCGGTGTCTCGCGCCGAGTCGATCCGCCGCTACCGCATCGTCAATGCGGCCTTCACCGTAGAAAACGGCTACATGACGCCCTCCCTCAAGCTCAAGCGCCGCCGCGTCCTAGCGGACTACGCCGACGAGGTCGACGCCCTGTACGCGTCGGGCGAGGCAGCGAAAAACCAGGAATAACCCGGCGACCTGCTCGGGGATCCCGATCCGACGAAACGGCCCCGACCTCGTGACATACGAGGCCGGGGCCGCTTCGTCCGTTCAGGAACACCTAGTCTGCGGTATTGCGTCCCACGACGAAGGCAGCAAACAGCGCGAGGAGGAAGGCAACACCGATGACCGGCATCGGGATCCAGAAGAGCATTCGGCGAGCGATCTCCAGGGCGGCCGAGGCGACCACGCCGACCGTCAGGAACATGTGGAAGGCGCGCGCCCACACGAAGCCACCGGATTCCGAGCTCCACAGGGATACGAGCGTCATAATCAGGAACACGAGCACAACCGCGTAGATCGCAATGGCCGTCCCCAGCTGCCACACGTGGCGTGCCTCCGCATGAGCCGTCACGCTCAGGCACAGGTTGCCGAGGCCCGCGACGAAACCGCAGCCCAGCCCGTAGACGCGGCTGCGCCCAGCGGCGTGGGCCACGAGAGCCTTGAGGGCAAGGCCGCCCGACACCACCATGAGCGCCACCACGATCAGGTGCACCCATGCGGGCCAAAAGTACGAGAAGCCGTAGAGGCCGTATGCGGGATTCATGAGGTCCATACTAACCATTACTTGCGCGAGCTCGCGGCGTCGCGCGCGGCCTCCTTCGCGAGGACCTCGGCGAGGTACTGGCCGGTGAAGGATTCCTTCACCTGTGCGACCTCTTCGGGCGTGCCCTGCGCGACGACCGTGCCGCCGCCTGCGCCGCCCTCAGGACCCATGTCGATGATCCAGTCGGCGCTCTTGATGACATCCAGGTTGTGCTCAATGACGATGACGGTGTTGCCCTTGTCAGCCAGGGATTGCAGCACCAGGAGGAGCTTACGAATGTCCTCGGAGTGCAGGCCCGTCGTGGGCTCGTCGAGCACGTAGACCGTGCGGCCGGTCGAGCGTCGCTGCAGTTCGGAGGCGAGCTTCACGCGCTGGGCCTCGCCGCCCGACAGAGTCGTAGCGCTCTGGCCGAGGCGCACGTAGCCCAGGCCCACCTCGACGAGCGTGTTGAGGTGGCGGGCAATGCGCGAGATCGGCGCGAAGAACTGCGCAGCCTCCGCGATCGGCATGTCGAGCACATCGGCGACAGTCTTGCCCTTGTACTCGACCTCCAGGGTCTCGCGGTTGTAGCGAGCGCCGTGGCAGACCTCGCAGGGCACGTACACGTCAGGCAGGAAGTTCATCTCGATCTTGAGCGTGCCGTCGCCCTTACAGGACTCGCAGCGACCGCCTTTAACGTTGAAGGAGAAGCGTCCCGGGCCGTAGCCGCGCACCTTCGCCTCCTGCGTTTCGGCGAAGAGCTTGCGGATCTGATCCCAGACGCCCGTGTAGGTGGCCGGGTTCGAGCGCGGCGTCCGCCCGATCGGGCTCTGGTCAACGTGCACGACCTTATCGAGCTGCTCGATGCCCGTGATCGTGCGATGACGACCCGGAACCATGCGCGCGCCGTTCAGGCGCGAGGCCAGGGTGCGGTACAGGATGCCGTTGACGAGCGTCGACTTACCGGAACCGGACACACCGGTGACGGCGGTAAAAACACCGAGTGGGAAGGACACGTCGATGTTCTTCAGATTGTTTTCGCGCGCGCCCTTGACAGTCACGACGCGCTTCTTGTCGATCGGGCGTCGTGTCGGCGGCAGGAGAATGCGACGCTTGCCCGACAGGTACTGTCCGGTGAGCGACTTGCGGTTCTTCAGGAGCTCGGCCAGCGGGCCCGAGTGGACGACCCAACCGCCGGTCTCGCCTGCACCGGGGCCAATGTCGACGATCCAGTCGGCCGCCTCCATCGTCTCCTCGTCGTGTTCGACGACGATGAGCGTGTTGCCAAGATCGCGCAGTCGTTCGAGCGTCGCGATGAGCTTGCGGTTATCTCGCTGGTGCAGGCCGATCGACGGTTCGTCGAGGACATACAGGACGCCAACGAGGCCGGAGCCGATCTGCGTCGCCAGGCGGATGCGCTGCGCCTCGCCGCCAGACAGCGTGCCAGCGCCACGGGAAAGGGTCAGGTAGGTCAGGCCCACGTCAACGAGGAAGGCCAAGCGTGCCTCGATCTCGGTGAGGATTGGCGCCGCGATCGCGCGCGCACGCTGCTCGAGCTCGACAGTCGCGAGGAACTCACGTGCCTCCGAGATGGACATGTCGGAGAGCTCCGCGATCGACTTGTCCCCGATGCGAACGGCCAGGACCTCGGGGCGCAGGCGTGCGCCGTGGCACGTCGGGCAGGGAATCTCGCGCATGTAGGAGTCGAGCTTCTCGGACACGGCGGCCGACTCGGTCTCCTCGCGCTTGCGCTCGATATAGTTGACCGCACCCTCGAAGCCCGTCGTGTAGGAGCGCTCGCGCCCCCAGCGGTTACGGAACTTCACCGTAACCTCGTAGTCCTTGCCGTACAAGACGGCGTCCTTGACCTTCTTCGGCAAGGATTTCCAGGGCGTCCCCATCGCGAAGCCCAGCTCCTTGGAGAGGGATTCGAGAAGCTTCTTGTGGTACTTGAAGTTCGAGTTCCAGGGGATCACGGCACCGTCGGCCAGAGAGAGCTCCTCGTCGGGGACGACCAGCTCCGGGTCAACCTCCAGGCGGAAACCGAGGCCCGAGCAATCCGGGCAGGCACCGTAGGGCGCGTTAAAGGAGAAGGTGCGCGGCTCGATCTCATCGAGCATCAGCGGGTGGTCATTCGGGCAGGCGCGCTTCTCGGAGAAGCGGCGGCGGCGCTCCGGGTCCTCGGGATCGAGATCGACGCAGTCAATGATGACGAGGCCATCCGAGAGGCGCAGCGCCGTCTCGACGGAATCCGTGAGGCGCTGGCGCATGCCCTCGCGCACAACGAGACGGTCGACGACGACCTCGATCGTGTGCTTGAGCTTCTTCTCCAGCTTGGGGGCGTTCTCAAGGCGGACCATCTCACCGTCGATGATCGCTCGGGTGTAGCCCTCGGAGCGCAGCTCGTCGATGAGGTCCTGGTACTCACCCTTGCGACCGCGCACGACCGGGGAGAGGACCTGGAAGCGCGTGCCTTCCTCCATGGTACGCACGCGGTCGACGATCTGCTGCGGCGTCTGTGCCTGAATCCGCGCGCCGCACACAGGGCAGTGTGCCGCGCCGGCTCGGGCGTAGAGCAGGCGCAGGTAGTCGTGGATCTCCGTGATCGTGCCGACGGTCGAGCGCGGGTTGCGCGACGTCGACTTCTGATCGATGGACACGGCGGGCGACAGGCCTTCGATGAAGTCCACGTCGGGCTTGTCCATCTGCCCGAGGAACTGGCGCGCGTAGGAGGACAGGGATTCCACGTAGCGGCGCTGTCCCTCGGCGAAAATCGTATCGAAGGCGAGGGATGATTTACCCGATCCGGACAGGCCGGTGAAGACGATCATGGAGTCGCGGGGCAGCTCGAGGCTGACGTCCTTGAGGTTGTGTTCGCGAGCACCCTGGATAATTAGCTTGTCATGCACCATTCGATACTATCCGCCATCTAGGCAAAAGCCCGGATCAGGGCTAGTGTTATGCGTATGGCTTACTACGCAGTTGAATACGTCTACAACCCGTCGATGACCGAGACCATGGACGAGGTTCGTCCGAGGCACCGCGCGTTCCTGTCCGGCCTGCTCGAGCAGGGGATCAACATCGCGTCCGGTCCCCTCGTCGGCGAAATCCCCGGCGCACTGCTCCTTATCAACGCCGAGAGCGAGGCCGACGTTGAGCGCATCCTCAACGAGGATCCCTTCTACGTCGCCGAGGTCATCCAGGCGCGCCTCATCCGCGAATGGAACCCCGTGATCCGGGCGTTCTGACGCCTCATACGAACGAGGCCGGGGCCGGGTCTGTCACCCGACGTCGGCCTCGACTCGTATCGACTCTGGCTTAGCCTTCCAAGGAACGCGCGAATTGGCGCGCGTAGAAGATGCGCTGCGCGACCTCGATGAGGAGGGCGGCGCAGGTGCCGACGCACACGATGACGAGCCACTCGTAGCCGCTTGGCGCGACCATCGAGAAGAAATGACGCACCGGCGGCAGCAGGACGCCGCCCACGGTCGCGGAAATGACGCTGACCAGGAGCACCCACTTCCAGGTCGACAGCGGACGCGAGGTGATGACGAGGAGCCAGATCGCACCCAGCATGAGCGAGAGGATCGCGGCCGTCGACTCGCGCGACTGCGGCGGGCCATCGACGATACCGAAAGCTGTCAGGGCAGCCGCCGCAAGAATCACGCCCGTGGGCATCGCCAGCGACAGCGTACGCTTCAAGAACCCGGGCACATAGCGACGCGGGTTCGGCCACAGGGCCAAGAAGAACGCGGGAATACCAATGGTCAGAGAGTCAATGTAGCTGAACTGGCGTGGCAGGAACGGGTATCGCCAGCCGACCAGCGCCGTCACGATGACAAGCACGGCCGCGTACGTGGTCTTCGCCAGGAACAGCGACGACACTCGCTCCATGTTCGCGATGATCCTGCGTCCCTCGGACAGGACGCCCGGCAGGACCGAAAACTTCGAGTCGACCAGGACGATCTGCGCGACCGCCTTCGTGGCCTGCGTGCCGTTGCCCATTGCAATGCCGAGGTCGGCGTCCTTGAGTGCGAGCGCGTCGTTAACGCCATCGCCCGTCATCGCGACACAGTGATCGCGAGCCTGGAGAGCGCCGACCATCGCACGCTTCTGCTCAGGCGTCACGCGTCCGAACACATCGTGGTTCTCGATCGCATCGATGAATGCCTCGGAGGTCAGGTCCTCGGGCAGATCACGCGCATCCATGAGGCGAGCGGGCGACCCATCGGGCGCGGTCAGGCCAGCCTGTGTGGCCAACGCTCCGACCGTCGTCGGGTTGTCACCGGAAATGACGCGCACGTGCACGTTCTGCGACCGGAAATACTCGAGCGTTTCAGCCGCGTCCGGGCGCAGGTCCTCCTCGAGCACCACGATGGCCACCACGGTGCGATGCGTGGGGAGCTCATCGTCGACCACTGCCTCGTCAGCGCGAACGAGAGCGACGACACGGGACCCTTCCTGCGCAATACCACGCACCTTCGCCAGGAGCTCAGCGCTGTGGGCCGAGGCCTCGTCGATGACGAACTCGGGTGCACCAAGGATCCAGGATTCACTCGCGCTCCCCCAGGCGCTCCACTTGCGCGCCGAGGAGAAGGGAACCGACCACTCGATACGCTCAGCCGCACCGGTACGCGCCGACTCGTCCAGGTAATCCCAGATGGCTTCCGCAGTCGCATTGGTGCGGTCGCTCGCCGCACTCGCAAGCGCGCGAAGCACCACGGCCTCGTCACCCGAGATGACATCAATGCCGCGCACTCGGATACCGCCGGTGGTGAGCGTGCCCGTCTTATCCAGGCACAGGCAATCGACGCGCGCAAGTACTTCGACCGCCGGGAGTTCTTGAACAAGAACGCCGCGACGAGCCAGCGTCGCCGAACCAATCGCAAAGTTCATGGAGGTGAGCAACACGAGTCCCTGCGGGATCATGCCGATCACGGACGCAACGGAGAGAACGAGGGCCTCGCGCCAGTCTCCCCCGTGTCCGCCAGCAATGCGATTCTGCGAGTAGAACGTCAAAATCACAATAGGGAGCAGCATCACCGAGACGACCTGCAGAACCCGGTTGATCGACATCTGAATTTCAGAGACCGTGCGCGTGAAGGCGCGCGCCTGCTCGGACAAGCCCTGCGCGTAGACACGCTCACCCACCGCCGTGGCGACCATCCTGCCCGAACCCGCGACGACGCTCGTACCTGCCAGCAGCTGATCGCCCTGCTTCTTCTTGACGGGGCGCGACTCGCCGGTCAACAGCGACTCGTCGATCTCGAGACCCGCCGACGACAGCACTGTGCCGTCAACGCTCACCTGGTCGCCGAGCGTCAGATCGATGACATCATCGAGGACAACGTCCCGAGCGGGCACCACCGAGAGCGTACCGTCGCGCAGAACCGTCGCCTGCGGAGCATCGACGATAGCGAGGGAATCGAGGGTGCGCTTCGCACGCAGCTCGGAGACGATACCGATCACGGCATTGATGATCATGACGCCGCCGAAAATGCCGTCGCGCAGGTCTCCGAAGAGCAGAACGATGACCGACGCTGCGACGATGATCGCGTTGAACAGCGTCAGCACATTCTCACGGATAATCGAGGCCACCGACCGAGAGGTGCGGTCCTTCACGCGGTTGACAGCGCCGCGCGCAACACGCTCGGCCACCTCAGCGGCGCTCAGGCCGCGCTCATCGATGTTCACGTTCTCAACGGTCACCGCCGCTCCCCTCGTCCATGGCGGTACGCACCAGCGAGGCAACGACTGTGATCGCCAAGGTAACAACGATGACGCCCAGCGACACCGACACGGAGATCTCGGGTGCCCACTCGAATCCCCGGCCACCGTTGATAAACGGGATCGTGTTGGTGTGCAAAGCCTCGAGAATCAGCTTGATACCGATGAAGCTCAGGATCACACCGAGGCCGTAGCCCAGATACACGAGCTTGCCCAGCAGCGCATCCACGAGGAAGAAGAGCTGGCGCAGGCCCATCAGCGCGAACACGTTGCACGCGAACACGAGGAAAGCCTGCGAGGTGATGCCAAAAATCGCAGGAATAGAGTCGAAGGCGAACATCAGATCCGCAGAACCGAGCGCCAATACAACCACGGACAGAGGGGTGAGGTAGGTATGGCCACCGTGGCGATACAGCATACGGTTGCCGATGAAACCATCCGTGATCGGCAGGACGCGACGCACGATACGAATGAACGCATTCTCCTCGTATTCCTCGTCGTTCTCCTCGCCCGTGATGGTCTCTTTAATTTGCGAAAAGGCCGTCCACAGGAGCCACAGTCCGAATAGGAAAAAGACCCAGGAGAAGCGAGAGACGAGCGCGGCGCCCAGAAGAATGAACACGAGGCGCAGCAGCAGCGCAATCACAATGCCGAATAGCAGCGCCTTTTGCTGATTCTCGCGCGGAACGCGGAAGGCCTTCAGAATCAGGATAAAGACAAACAAGTTATCGACTGACAGCGACCATTCCATCGCCCAACCCGCGTAGAACTCCTGGGCGTAGAGCCACCCGTTGGTCAGCCAGATGCCAACACCAAAAATGCCGGCCAAACCAACGTAGAACAGGGTCCAGCGAGCAGCCTCGCTAGCCGTGGGCGGATGTGGATTACGAGCATGCCCGAGGAAATCGAGCACGACCAAACCGATGGCAACGAGGGCGAGAATGCCCCACGCCCACGGATGAACAACCATGAGTACCTCTTAACTATCCAACGAGGAAATTTTAGCGCTCTCCCGAACCAAGCTCTTCTCACGCACGCCGTTTGCGAGAAACCGCGAGAGAGGCCACGACCGTGACGAGAATTGTCACCACGATAAAGCAGAGCGAGAACGCGATCGACGGCTCGGGGATGGCAGAAACCTCGTGACCGCCGTTAATGAAGGGCAGCTCGTTCGTGTGCAGCGCGTGGTTGATGAGCTTGAAACCGATGAAGCCGAGAATAGCGGCGAGGCCATAGTGGAGGAAGACGATACGATCCAGCAGGCCGTCGATGAGGAAGTAAAGCTGACGCAGGCCGAGCAGCGAGAAGGCGTTTGCGGCAAACACCAGGTACGCCTCCGACGTCAGCGAGTAGATCGCGGGGATCGAGTCGACGGCAAACATGACGTCGGCGGTGCCGATCGCGATCACACATAGGAGCATCGGTGTGATGTAGGTGCGGCCCCCGTGACGGTAGAGCATACGCGAACCGATGAAGCCATCGGTGACCGGAACAATCTTCGACACCCAGCGCACAATTGACGGCGGACGATACTCGTCATCATCATCGTCGCCAGATCCTTCACGGACCTGGCTGATCGCGGTCCAGAGCAGCCATGCGCCGAAAAGGTAGAAAACCCACGAGAAGTTTTCGATGAGCGCGGCGCCCGCCAGGATGAAAAGAAGCCGCAACACGAGGGCGATGACGATGCCCGCCAGCAGGACCTCCTGCTGGTTCTTACGCGGCACGCGGAAAGAGGACAGGATGATGACAAACACGAAGAGGTTGTCAATACTGAGCGCTTTCTCGGTGATGTAGCCGCCGAGGTACTCCTGGCCGTATTCCGGCCCCCACAAAGCCCAGACAATGCCACCAAAGATCAGGGCAATGGCGATGTAGGCGAGCGACCACCAGGCCGCTTCCTTCAGAGTGGGTTCGTGGGGGGTACGGACGTGGCCGACGATGTCGACAACGATCATGGTGAGGATGATGGCCGCCAGGACGATCCAGGCGAGCGCGTGCACGTGCATACGGGTGCCTCCGGTACGAGTCGGGTACCGGAGGTCTCTTCCCGCCAGAAATACCTGGCCAGTGACACCGGAGGCCGCGCCGCATGGGCGGGCCGTCGTGATGACGACGCCACTGTTGGTGGGAGTACTCCCCTCCGCTTACATCTCTATCCTAGTCGGACACAGCCGCTGCTCGGCGATTCATGACAAGTGGCGTCTGTCGCCTTGACGATGCGCACTGCTCCCACAAGACGAGGCCGGGGCTACCTCCCATGTCTGACCATGCCGGGTAGAAAGCACGCTCAGTGTGCTCGCTTCATGGCACGCAGCTCCTTCTTGAGATCCTCGATCTCATCACGCAGGCGGGCGGCGACCTCGAATTGGAGGTGCTGGGCGGCGGTCATCATCTGGGCGGATAGCTCCTCGATGAGTTCGGCGAGCTCAGCTTCGGCGCGCTGGCCCGACGTCACGGCGCGACCGCCACCGGTCGCGTCGGTGCGCTCCCGTTTGCTCTTCTCCTTGCGGTATCCGCCCTCGAGCAACGTCTGCGTGTCAACCTGCTCGCGTGCCAGCATGTCGGTGACGTCGGAGATCTTCTTGCGCAGCGGCTGCGGATCAATGCCGTGTTCCTTGTTGTAGGCGATCTGAATCTCGCGACGACGCATCGTCTCGGAGATGGCCTCGTTCATCGAATCCGTCATGTTGTCGGCGTACATGTGGACCTCGCCGGACACGTTTCGGGCGGCGCGGCCGATCGTCTGAATAAGAGAACGGGTGGAACGCAGGAAGCCTTCCTTGTCCGCGTCGAGGATGGAGACGAGGGAGACCTCGGGCAGGTCCAGGCCCTCGCGCAGCAGGTTGATGCCGACGAGCACGTCGAAGGTGCCCAGGCGCAGCTCGCGCAGCAGCTCGACGCGGCGCAGCGTGTCGACGTCGGAGTGCAGGTACTCGACCTTGACGCCACGCTCGGCCAGGTAGGTCGTGAGCTCCTCGGCCATCTTCTTGGTGAGGGTGGTGACGAGGATGCGCTCGTCGCGTTCAACGCGTAGCCGCACCTGTTCGAGGAGATCGTCGATCTGTCCCTCGGTGGGTTTGACGACAACGAGCGGATCGACGAGGCCCGTCGGACGAATGATCTGCTCGACCACCCCGTCCGAGCGTTCGAGCTCGTAGGGACCCGGCGTCGCGGACAGGTAGACGGTCTGGCCGATGCGCTGCGTGAACTCGTCCCACTTGAGGGGACGGTTGTCCATCGCGGAGGGCAGGCGGAATCCGTAGTCGACGAGGGTGCGCTTGCGCGACATGTCGCCTTCGAACATCGCGCCGATCTGTGGGACGGTCACGTGGGACTCGTCGATGATGAGCAGGAAGTCGTCCGGGAAGTAGTCCAGCAGCGTGTGCGGGGGCGTACCGGGGCCTCGCCCGTCGATGTGGCGCGAGTAGTTTTCCACGCCCGAGCAGGATCCGATTTCCTTGAGCATCTCCAGGTCGAAGGTGGTGCGCATGCGCAGGCGCTGCTCCTCGAGGAGCTTGTTCTGCGCCCGGAACCACGCGAGGCGGTCGTCAAGCTCGTCCTCGATCGAGGCGATCGCCTTCTTCATGCGCTCCTCGCCCGCCACATAGTGCGAGGCGGGGAACAGGTAGGTGTGGTCGACCTGGTCGATCACGTCGCCGGTGAGCGGGTGCAGGACCGCGAGGGAATCAATTTCGTCACCGAACATCTCGATGCGAATCGCGAGTTCCTCGTACACGGGGATGATCTCGATCGTGTCGCCGCGCACGCGGAAGGTACCACGCGTGAAGGCCATGTCGTTACGCACGTACTGCATCGCGACGAAGCGGCGCAGCAGCGCGTCGCGGTCGATGATCATGCCGCGCTCAAGTTCGATCATGCGCGCCACGTACTCTTCGGGGGTACCGAGGCCGTAGATGCAAGACACGGAGGAGACGACGACCGTGTCGCGCCGCGTCAGCAGCGAGTTCGTGGCGCTGTGCCGCAGTCGCTCGACCTCGTCGTTGATCGACGAGTCCTTCTCGATGAACGTGTCCGTCTGGGGAACGTAGGCCTCGGGCTGGTAGTAGTCGTAGTAGGACACGAAGTACTCGACCGCGTTATTGGGCAGCAGCTCGCGGAACTCGGCGGCGAGCTGGGCGGCGAGGGTCTTGTTGGGCTCGAGCACCAACGCGGGACGCTGCAGCTCTTCGATGAGCCACGCCGTGGTTGCGCTCTTTCCCGTGCCGGTCGCACCCATGAGGACCACGTCCTGCTCGCCGTCACGGATGCGTGCCGCCAGCTCACGGATTGCTTTAGGCTGGTCGCCCGATGGCATGTAGGGAGAGATGACCTCGAAAGGCTTGTCTTGGCGGATGACGGGGGTTTCGCTCACGCTCCTACGCTACCGCCCAGGTGCGCGAGGTGCCCGCACAAAGCGCGCGGGTTCGCGACGAGCATGGAGGGCCCGGGCCTCGTCAATCAACGACGGGAACGCCCTAGGCCAGCCAACGGTCATAGACGAGGCCTGCAACCTCCTCAAGGTCGGCGACGCTGCCCTCGTTGTCGATCCAGATGGAAGCGATGGCACGGCGCTCCTGCGACGAGGCCTGGGCGCGGATGCGGGAGCGCGCGTCCTCGGGTGCCACTCCCCTGGCTTCCAGGCGCTCAATACGCTGCTCGATGGGCGCGTCCACGATAACAACAGCGTCGAAACGATCGGCGCGGTCCCCCTCGACGAGGAGAGGAATATCGTAGACCGCTAGCGCACCTGCCGGGGCCTCACGCAGGATCGACCACGCGCGCGCTTCGATGACGGGGTGCGTCATAGCGTTGAGCCGTGCGACGCGTTCCTCCGCCCCTTCACCCCCGAACACGCGCGAGGCGAGGAGCGACCGATCCAGAGTGCCATCCTGCCGGATGAGGTCGTTACCGAACTCCCGCGCAACCTCGGCAAGCACGGGCTCACCGGGCTGGAGGATCTGTCTCGCAATAGCATCCGCGTCGGCGATGACAGCCCCCTTGGATGCAAAAACGCGCGTCACCGACGACTTGCCACTGCCGATACCCCCACTGACCGCAATGATGCGACGCGGCCCCTGACTGCGAGGCGCGGCGGGCGGACGAATAAGCGTGGCCGTACAAGCCCCAGCGCGAAGAGTCGTGTTCACGACTCCCAGACTATCCCGCCTGCGGTTGCGTATACACGCCCTCATGCAAGAATTGGTGCTGTTAGAGAACGCACATTATCAAGTGAGTAGCAGTGACGCAGACAGTCAATGATGATTCCACTGAGCGTTCGGGCGTCGCGGTCCTCATCGCGACGTCCTTGACGCTCTTCTCGATGTTCTTTGGTGCCGGTAACCTTATTTTCCCGCCGATCATGGGCGCGTCGGCCGGCACCAACTTGACCCCCGCGATGATTGGTTTTCTCATCGGCGGCGTCGCTCTCCCCGTCATTTCGATCATCACTATTGCCCTGTCGGGCACCGATATCCGTGACCTTGTGAGCCGCGCCGGCAAGCCCTTCGGGCTCGTTTTCTCTGTGATCGTGTATCTCTCGATCGGTGCCTTCTACGCGCTGCCGCGCACGGGTGCTGTGTCCTTCTCGACAGCGGTCGCCCCCATTATCGGGACGAAGTCTCTCACCGCATCGATCATCTTCAGCTTCATTTTCTTTGCCATCGCCTTCTACCTGTGTTGGAATCCCGGCCATATCATCGACGCGCTCGGCAAGGTACTCACCCCCATCCTGCTCGGGCTGCTAGTTCTCCTCGTGTTCCTCTGCCTGGCATCCCTGCCGGCCTCTCACGACGCGCCAACCGGCGAGTACGCGGCAACTCCCCTCGCCGCTGGTCTCCTCGAGGGCTACATGACGATGGACTCAATTGCGGCCCTGGCCTTCGGCATCATCGTCGTCACGTCGCTCGGTCATACTGGGGGCGGCATCGGCGCGAAGGTCGTACGCCGCACCTCGACGGCGGCGATTATTGCCGGTTCGCTGCTCGGCGTCGTCTACGTGGGGTTAGGCCTCATCGGCCACGTGATCCCGAATGCTCAGAGCTACAGCGACGGTGCGACCCTGCTCGCTGACGCCGCTCAGATGACGATGGGCTGGCCCGGGCAGATTGTCTTCGGCCTGATCGTTCTCACGGCCTGCATGACAACAGCTGTCGGCCTCATCGCAGCAACCTCGGAGTTCTTCCACCGGCTTCTCCCGCAGATTTCCTACCGCACGTGGATGATCGTCTTTACGATCATCTCCTTCGTGTTGTCATCTGCGGGGCTCAGCTCCGTACTCGCGATCGCGGTTCCGATCATCACGTTCCTCTACCCTGTCGCGATCACGGTCGTGTTCATCACGATCATCACCCATCCGCTTCGACTCGCAACGCCGGCGCTGTGGACGTTCCGCCTGGGCGCGTGGATGGCTGCGGCATGGTCTGCGGCGACAACGCTGGCACATATCGGTGTTGCAACAGAGGGAATTAACTCTCTTCTCATGTGGAGCCCACTTCAGGCGAACCAGCTCGGCTGGATCCTACCCACCGTCGTCGCGGCGTTGATCGGCGCGTGCATCGATGTGGCAGTTCTGAAGCACTCGGCCACCTAATCGTCGTCGGCAGCAGACCCCGCACAGCATCGTTACTGAGCGGGGTCTCGTTGTCTGTGCTGCGACGCCACGACGTAAGCCAGAACAAAAATCGCACATAATTTCCAACGGTCAGTTTTCGAGATCCGCTAAAAACGTTGCAATTCCAACGATGCGACTTCAATATTTGAAACACCTACAAGGGAATTACGTGCGACATTACTGAGCAACTATTCCGCCCGATTGGAGGCCGCCATGAGGACTGCGGGGCCTGGCTACGGTGCACGTGGGCGGCGGCGGGGCCTGGCCGGAGCATGCCTAGCGCCGCCCGATTGGAGGCCGCCGCGAGGACTGCGGGGCCTGGCCGGGCTTCGAGACGAGGCACCGAGCGAAGTTCGGTTGCTAAGTCTCGCGGGCGGGCAGGCCTCGCGGCGGCCGGAAATCAGGCGACAGGGCAATCAGACAAAAAAGTGGTGGCCCCCAGGAAAACCTGGGGACCACCACTCATGCGTTCACTGACGTGAACTGACGAGTCGAAGCTCAGTCAGGAAAACTGATTCAGTTGTTCGTCAGCTTCTCACGCAGCGCGGCCAGGGCCTCGTCGGAAGCAAGGGTGCCCTCGTTGTCGACCGGGGTCGAGTAGGAGGCCTGCTCCTCGATGGAGGGAGCCGCTTCGGCGTCCTCTTCGAGGGCCTTGCGGACCTGAGCCTTGTGGGCCTCCCAGCGGGCCTGAGCCTCGGCGTACTGAGCTTCCCAAGCCTCGCGCTGAGCGTCGAAGCCTTCCATCCACTCCTGGGTCTCCGGATCGAAGCCCTCGGGGTACTTGTAGTTGCCGTTCTCGTCGTACTCGGCAGCCATGCCGTAGAGCGAAGGATCGAACTCTTCGGAGTTCGGGTCCACGCCCTCGTTGGCCTGCTTGAGCGACAGGGAGATGCGGCGACGCTCGAGGTCGATGTCGATGACCTTGACGAAGACCTCTTCGCCGACCTTGACGACCTGGTCGGGCAGCTCGACGTGACGCTGAGCCAGCTCGGAGATGTGGACGAGGCCCTCGATGCCGTCCTCGACGCGGACGAACGCGCCGAAGGGGACGAGCTTGGTGACCTTGCCGGGCACAACCTGGCCGATGGCGTGGGTGCGGGCGAATGCCTGCCACGGATCTTCCTGGGTGGCCTTGAGCGAGAGGGAGACGCGCTCGCGATCCATGTCGACGTCGAGAACCTCGACGGTGACCTCCTGGCCAACCTCGACGACCTCGGACGGGTGGTCGATGTGCTTCCAGGACAGCTCGGAGACGTGAACCAGGCCGTCGACACCACCGAGATCGACGAATGCGCCGAAGTTGACGATGGAGGAGACGACGCCGGTGCGCACCTGGCCCTTCTGCAGGGTGTGCAGGAAGTTCGTGCGGACCTCGGACTGGGTCTGCTCGAGCCATGCGCGGCGGGACAGGACCACGTTGTTGCGGTTCTTGTCGAGCTCGATGATCTTCGCTTCGATCTCGCGACCGATGTAGGGGGCGAGGTCGCGGACGCGACGCATCTCGACGAGGGAGGCGGGCAGGAAGCCACGCAGGCCGATGTCGAGGATCAGGCCGCCCTTGACGACCTCGATGACGGTACCGGTAACGACGCCGTCCTCTTCCTTGATCTTCTCGATCTGGCCCCATGCACGCTCGTACTGCGCGCGCTTCTTCGACAGGAGGAGGCGGCCTTCCTTGTCTTCCTTCTGGAGGACGAGCGCCTCGATGTGGTCGCCCACGGCGACAACGTCGTCGGGGTTGACGTCGTGCTTGATGGAGAGCTCGCGAGAGAGGATGACACCCTCGGTCTTGTAGCCGATGTCGAGGAGGACCTCGTCGTGGTCGACCTTGACGACAGTGCCCTCGACGATGTCGCCATCGTTGAAGTACTTGATGGTCTCGTCGATGGCTGCGATCAGGTCTGCTTCCGAACCAATGTCGTTGATAGCGACCTGCGGCGTGTTGGTGGTCATGTAGTAGTTTCTCCGAAACGGACTGGATAGTAGATGGACAGTTCCAGCGCCTGAAGACTGTTGCGGATGCACCTGTCCCCAGACACTGGGGTCTAGTTTAGCAGCCTTGAGCGCGCAAATGTGACGAATTTGGCGACACTTTCCGTGGCGTGCGTCGCGTCGTCACAGGTTTCAGTGGGCAGCGAGCTGCCACGACGCGCCGATTCCGACAGCGACGTCAAGCGGGACGGAAAGCTCGACGGGAGTCGCCATCTTCTCACGGACAAGCGCCTCGACGGCCGCAGCCTCTCCGGGAGCAACTTCGAGGAGCAGTTCGTCGTGGATCTGCACGAGGAGTCGGGAGGCAAGCCCGACCTCGGACAGCGCGTCCGCCACGTTCATCATCGCGATCTTCACGATGTCCGCGGCACTGCCCTGGATCGGCGCGTTGAGGGCGGCACGTTCAGCCATTTCTCGACGCTGGCGATTCGAGGAACGCAGGTCGGGCAGGTAGCGGCGGCGCCCGAACATCGTCTGGGTGTAGCCATCCGCGCGCGCCTGGGCGACGAGCCCTTCGAGATAGTCTCGAACCTTTCCGAAGCGCTCGAAGTAGCGGTCACGCAGCGCAGACGCCTCGGGGACCGCAATACCGAGCTGCGCCGCCAGGCCGTAGGAGGAAAGACCGTAGGCCAGGCCGTAGGAGGTGGCCTTGATGCGCGAGCGTTCCTCGCCGGAGACCTCGGCGACCGGAGTGCCGAACACCATTGACGCCATGGTGCGGTGCAGGTCTTCGCCGGAGTTGAAGGCCTCAATAAGCGCCTCGTCCCCGGACAGGTGCGCCATCAGGCGCATTTCAATCTGCGAATAGTCCGCGCTCATCAGTGACTCAAAGCCCTCGCCCGCGACGAAAGCGCCGCGAATGCGCATACCGTCGGCGCTGCGCGCGGGGATGTTCTGCAGGTTCGGGTCGGAGGAGGCCAGACGCCCCGTGGCAGCTGCGACCTGAGAGAACGTCGTGTGGATGCGCCCGTCCGAGGCGACGGTGGCGGACAGCGAGTCCACCATCTGCTTGAGCTTGATGCGGTCGCGGTGAGTCAGCAGGAAACCGAGGAAGTCATGCCCCGCTCCCCCGGCATCCGCCGTCTTGGCGTACAGGTCGGCCAGCGCCTCAGCGTTCGTCGTGTACCCGGTCTTCGTCTTCTTCGTCTTGGGCAGGCCGAAGTGATCGAAAAGAAGCTCCTGGAGCTGCTTGGTGCTTGAGAGGTTGACTTCGCGTCCCGCTGCGGCCCACGCCCCCTCACGCGCAGCATCGACCGCCTTGCCGAGTTCTGCGGACAGACCGTCGAGAACGTCAGTGTCCGCGGCGATGCCGATGGTCTCCATCTGGCCTAGAAGGATCGACAGCGGCATCTCCATGTCGGTGAGGAGAGACGTCTCGGCGCTTTCCTCCAGTTGGGCGCGCAGCGCCCGGGCAAGCGGGTGCAGGTGGGCGGCTAGTTTCCCGGCGCGCACTGCGCCAGCGCCGGGACCGGCACCCAGGTCATCCAGGCCGAAGAGAGCATCCGAATCACCCTCCTCCACGTCGATCACGACGCCGAGGACACGCGAGAGAACGTCCTCAAGCTTGTGGGAACGCTGGTCGGGGTGCGCGAGGTAGGCGGCGAGCATCGTGTCGCAGCCGACGGTACCGAGAGTCCAGCCGCGTGAAGCGAGCGCATGGCGCGTCCCCTTGGCATCGTGCACGATCAGGGACGAGGCCGTGGCAAGAACGTCGCCGAGCGCTTGCTCCTGCGCGGGGCTGAGTTCGACGGGATCGATGACGAGTGCGTCGTTCTCGGACGCTAGAACAACGCGGGTGACGTCTCCACGCACGGGGCGTGAATCGCCTTCAACGAGAAGGGCGAGGCTGGAGCGAGTGCCCACCCATTGCGCGATATCGCACGAGGCATCGGCAACCATCACCTCGATGTCAACGTCGGCGGCGGGCTCGGGAGTCTCGTCGATGGCCCCCTCCCCCATGCCGATACCGGCAACCTCACGGACCTTCGTACGCAGTCGCCCGAACTCGAGAGAGTCGAAGAGACGGTCGATGGCGGCGACGTCCGTGGGGCGACGTGCCAGATCACTGAGCGAGACCTCTAGGTCCATGTCGGTGAGCAGACGATTGAGCCGACGATTGCGCACCACGTCGTTCATGTGTTCACGCAGTGCAGCGCCGCGCTTTCCGCCAATCTCATCGGCACGCGCCAGCAGGTTGTCGAGACCGTCGAACTTGTTGATCCACTGCGCGGCGGTCTTCGGCCCTACACCCGGGACGCCGGGCAGATTATCCGAGGTCTCACCAACGATTGCGGCAATCTCGGGGTAACGGTGCGGCGGAACGCCGTACTTGTCTTCCACCGCCTGCGGAGTCATACGACGCAGGTCACCTGGCCCCGTACCGGGGTAGAGCACCGTCACGTTGTCGGTCACCGTCTGAAACGAGTCACGATCGCCGGACACCACCAGAACAGTCGATCCCTCGTGACCTGCGCGATACGCGAGAGTCGCGAGGATATCGTCGGCCTCAAAACCCTCACGGGACAGAGACACGATACCCATCGCGTCAAGCACCTCGCGGATGAGCTCCACCTGTCCCTTAAATTCTTCGGGCGTCGCGTCACGGGTGCCCTTGTACTCGGGGTACTCCTCCGTGCGGAATGAGTGCCTCGACACATCGAATGCGACAGCGATATGCGTCGGTTGCTCGGTCTCTAACAAGCGCGTCAGCATTGAAACGAAGCCGTAAACCGCGTTTGTGTGCTGGCCTGTGGCCGTCACGAAGTTATCTGGCGGGAGCGCATAGAAGGCGCGAAACGCCATCGAATGGCCATCAATAATCAGCACGGTGTCACTCACACATGCCACCCTAGATGCCATGACACACGATCACCAGATGAAACACACGCAGTCTTCCTCACCTGATCCGCTCGCGCGCGGCGGCTGGGTCGGTGCCCACTGGCCTGGGACCCTCATGGAAGCAACGGGTATGGAGGTTATCGAGCACAGTGCTGTGCGTACCGTTATTTCCATGCCGATTGACGGAAACCGCCAGAGCGCTGGCATTCTGCACGGGGGTGCCTCCGCTGCACTCGCCGAAACGGCGGCGTCCTTCGCCGCCCAGATTCATGCGCGCGAGACAAACCCCGGCAAGCAGGCCTACGCAGTGGGCACGGAGCTCAACGCATCGCACATCAGCGCCGGACGTGAAGGGATCATCACAGCGACCGCGACGGCGGTCCACCTGGGGCGCTCGTCCACCGTCCACACTGTGGAGATCAGGGACGAGGCCGACCGCCTCATCTCAGTTGCGCGCGTCACCAACCGGATCCTCGTGCGCGCGAGCCACGACTGACCGACAAGAAACAGTAATGGGGAGGGCCGAGTGACCCTCCCCATTCGTGTACGTGATTCTCAGTCGTCGACCTGGTTGATGACCGCGTCAGCGACCTCACGCATCGACAGACGGCGATCCATCGACGTCTTCTGGATCCAGCGGAAGGCTTCAGGCTCGCTCATTCCCATGTTCTTCATGAGCAGTCCCTTGGCGCGGTCCACGCGCTTGCGGGTCTCGAAACGATCGGACAGATCGGCGATCTGGTCTTCAAGCGACTCGATCTCAGCGTGACGCGACAGTGCGATCTCGACTGCAGGGATCAGGTCGGCAGGGCTGAACGGCTTCACGACGTAGGCCATCGCACCGGCGTCGCGTGCGCGCTCAACGAGCTCCGTCTGCGAGAACGCGGTGAGCATCACAACGGCGCACGACAGCTCCTGCAGGATCTTCTCCGCAGCGGTGATGCCATCCATCTTCGGCATCTTGACATCCATCACGCATAGATCGGGTTCGAGCTCGAGTGCCAGCTCGACAGCTTCCTCACCGTCGGCAGCTTCGCCGACGACCTCGAACCCCGCCTGGGTGAGCGTCTCAACGATATCGAGACGGATCAACCCCTCGTCTTCTGCGACGAGGACGCGACGCGGTTCAGCCTGCTCTTCACTCATTGTCATATTCCTCAGTTTGATCGGTTTGCTCAGCTGCTCTATTGTGGGTCTCGCACACGCGAAGCCCCGATAGCCCAACTGGCAGAGGCGGTCGGCTCAAACCCGGCTTGTTGTGGGTTCGAATCCCACTCGGGGTACCGCCAGTGGAGTACGTGCTCCTAATGGTACCGGCATTTCAGCGCATATGCGACGTGCGCACCGCAATTGATACCTCAAAACTGCAGATGAAAAGGGGCCGACAAGCGTTGCTTGTCGGCCCCTTTTGCTGCTCAGGCCACGACGCACAGCTCGAGGCCGAGGTATTCGGCAGCCGCGCCCCTGCGGGTCGGCTCGTCAAGGTCGGCGATAGCCTGCTTGACCCTCGAATCGTGGAAGTCAGCGAACCAGGGCTCAACGGCGCGCGAGAGCTGGCCGACCTCCAGGTTGTTGGCCACGCGGCCAAACAGAGTGTCGTGGACCGACACGGTCCGGATGTTCGTATTCATTTTTCTTCCTCCATCTTCTTCTCTTCGGGCGCCCCAGAAAACATGCTTTGATCGCACAGGCATTTCTGAGCACGCCTAGCAGCACTTTGCTGCATGTGCCGCGCCGTCATTGGTGCGGCGTCCACGTGTCTCAACGTGTATCCGAGTACTTTATTCCACGAATTCCGTTTTGTCCACGTGACGAAACAAAAACAGTGGGGGGCGCTGGCTCATCGCCAGCGCCCCCCACTACTGCCGCATCTCACGCGTGGCGCAGACCGCCAATCGCATAGTCGGCTTCATCTCCGACTTCGTGGATACGCAGCATGTTCGAGGAGCCAGCGATGCCCGGCGGCATACCGGCGACGATGACAAGCTGATCACCGATGTCCGCCAGGTGCGAGGACTGCACGACCTGATCGAGCTGCCACACCATATCGTCTGTGTGTTTCACCTCGGGAACACGGTAGGTCTGGATACCCCACGACAGGGCCAGACGACGACGTGTCGATTCGAGCGGGGTGAACGCCAGCATCGGGATCGGACGGCGCATGCGCGAGAGCAAACGCGCCGACGTGCCGGACTGGCTGAAGGTCACGAGGTAACGGGCATCCAGGTGCTCGGCGATACGAGCCGCAGCTTCGCAGATAACGCCCGCACGATCGGCGTAGAAACCGGGGATGGAGGCGATGCGCTCACCACCGTTTTCTTCCGTCGACTCGATGATCGCGGCCATCGTACGGACAGTCTCGATCGGGAATGCGCCGACCGAGGTCTCGCCGGACAGCATGACCGCATCGGCACCATCGAGAATGGCGTTCGCACAGTCGGATGCCTCGGCGCGCGTGGGACGCGGGTTCTTGATCATGGAATCCATGACCTGCGTCGCGACGATAACCGGCTTGGCAGCAATACGGGCAAGCTCAATCGCGCGCTTCTGGACCAGCGGCACGGCTTCCAGGGGCATCTCAACGCCGAGGTCACCGCGGGCGACCATGATGCCGTCGAAGGCCTCGACGATCTCTTCCAGCGCCTCAACAGCCTGGGGCTTCTCGATCTTGGCGATGACCGGGATGCGCTTGCCCATCTCGTCCATGATCTCGTGGACATCCTTGATGTCCTGCGCAGAACGCACGAAGGACAGCGCGATGAAGTCGGCATCCTGCTCGATGCCCCAGCGCAGGTCTTCCTTGTCCTTTTCGGACAGTGCTGGGACGGACACAGCAACGCCGGGAAGGTTCAGGCCCTTGTGGTCCGAGACCATACCGGGAACCTCGACGCGGGTCACGACGTCAGTATCCGTCACCTCGACCACGCGGACCGCGACGTTGCCGTCGTCGATCAGCAGGCGGTCACCGGGAGCACAGTCGCCGGGCAGCCCCTTGAAGGTCGTGCCGACGAGTTCCTTGGTGCCGGGAACGTCGCGGGTGGTAATGGTGAAGGTGTCACCGATCTTGAGCTCCTGAGGGCCGTCCTGGAACGTCTCTAGGCGGATCTTGGGGCCCTGGAGGTCAACCAGGATAGCGACCGCGCGACCGGACGTCGCAGACGCCTTCCTCACGCGCTCGATGACGGCCTCATGTTCCTCAGCCTTTCCATGCGACCGGTTGATACGCGCGACATCCATGCCGGCGTCCACCAGCGCCTGGAGCTGCTCAGGGGAATCAGTAGCAGGTCCAATAGTGCAGACAATCTTAGCTCGACGCATAGATAAGAGTTTACCGCCCAATCACTGTTGAAACGAGGAGGATCCGCGCCGGGTCGACGTGATCATTCCCATGAATCCACCTGTGGCGGGACCTTCGCGCATCGGAAAATGACCGAGTTCAGGATCAGAATGCCTCGAGGGTGCTCTCGTCGGCGGATTCTTCCTCGGTCACACCGGCACCGACGATATCGTCAGCGTCGCTATCGTCGGGCACCGCTTCATCCCCCGTCTCCTCGGTGTCCGCCGCGGCCTCGCTCTCGTCAGCGACGACGGTTGTCGGATGCCCCAGGCGTCCTGCGATAACGAATACGAGCACTCCGAGCGCGAACACGAGCAGGGATGTCCATACGTTCAGGCGCAGACCGAGAACCGTGTGCGCATCATCGATGCGCAGCATCTCGATCCAGCAGCGTCCCGCCGTATAAGCCATCAGGTACAGGCCGAACACCTGGCCTCCGGCGAAGCGGTGACGCCGATCGAGCCACACGATAATGGCAGCGGCAGCAAGGTTCCACAGGCACTCGTAGAGGAACGTGGGGTGGAATAAGGTTCCCGCCGGATACCCCGCAGGCATGTGGGCTGCATCGATCTGGAGCCCCCATGGCACAGTCGTCGGTCCGCCGAAGAGCTCCTGGTTAAACCAATTTCCCCACCGACCGATGGCCTGGGCGACCAGGAGTGCGGGAGCCAAAGAGTCCGCGATCGGAGCGAAACGCACACCAGCCCGCTTGACAGCGATAAAAGCTCCAAGCGCTCCGAAGGCAACGCCACCCCAGATACCGAGACCACCGCGCCAAATCTGGAAGGCGAGCATCGGATCACCACCCGGACCGAAGTAGGCATCCGGGGAGGTAATAACGTGATAGATACGTGCGCCGATGACGCCAAGCGGAATCGCCCAAAGAGCGACGTCGTACAGTGTGTCCGGGTTTCCACCGCGGTCTCGGTAGCGACGAGCGGTCCACCAGACGCCGACGATCATACCAACGGCAATAATGATGCCGTAGGCGCGCAGTGGGATCGGCCCGAGGTGCCAGACGCCTTGAGAAGGAGAAGGAATACCGGCCGCGATGAGGGCGCTCACGCGCGCGCTCCAGTGACGCCCGTCTTCAGCTCAGTGGCGAGCTCGCCCAGGGCCTTCAGACCACGGTCGATATCGTCATCGAAGAGCGTCTTAACAAGAGCGGAACCCACGATGACTCCGTCCGCGTAGGCCCCGATCTCTCGGGCCTGGGCACCATTGGATACGCCGAGACCCACGCACACGCGCTCGGCTCCGGCCGCGCGGGTACGCGCCACAACATCGGTGACATGCGCGCCAACCGCGGCACGTGCACCCGTGACGCCCATCGACGAGGCCGCGTACACCCAGCCGCGCGAGTGCTCGGCAATGAGCTTGAGGCGGTGCTCGGGGGACGAGGGTGCGCTCAGGTAGATGCGTTCCAGGTCGTACTTATCCGACGCAGCCTCCCACTGCGCGCCCTCTTCGGGCGGCAGGTCGGGGGTAATGAGACCCGAACCACCAACGGCGGCGAAGTCCTTGGCGAAGCGCTCAACGCCCCACCACTCGACGGGGTTCCAGTAGGTCATGGAGCATGTCGAAATGCCGTACGAGGTCAGCTCGTCCACGGCGTGGAACAGATCCTCCAGGTGGGTGCCACGCTCAAGAGCGGCGACGGTCGCACGCTGGATGGTCGGTCCGTCCATCCCGGGATCCGAGTAGGGGAAACCGAGTTCGATGACATCAACGCCGCAGTCCGCGAGGACCTTGCCCGCACGAATCGAATCCTCAACAGACGGGAAGCCGACGGGAAGGTAGCCGATGAGAGCCGCGTCGCCACGCTGGAGGGCGGCATCAATGGCAACGGCTGAATGGGGTGCGCGCGTCATGTCACTTCTCCTCGTTCTGGTCCAGGACGGCAACGCCCGACGGGCCGGCGCTGGGGTCGATGACCTGCAGCTTGGCGCGCCCGTATCCAAACCACCGCGATGCGGTATCCACGTCCTTGTCGCCGCGCCCAGAGACGGTCACGATGACAATAGGCTCCTCCCCCGGTTCGAAAGGCCCCTCTGCTTCGGCCTTGGCCAACGCCCACTTGCGAACGCCAGCGAGCGCATGAGAGGACTCGATGGCGGGGATAATGCCCTCGGTGCGGGACAGATGCAGGAACGCATCCATGGCCTCGGCGTCAGAAATCGGCATGTAGGAGGCACGACCCGTACGCGCCAACCACGCGTGCTCCGGACCGACTCCCGGATAGTCGAGGCCGGCGGAAATCGAGTGAGAAGCCTTCGTCTGGCCGTCACGTTCCTGCAGGACGAACGTGCGTGCTCCGTGGAGCACGCCCACCTCGTCGGCGGTGATGGAGGCAGCGTGACGCCCCGTCTCGAAACCATCGCCGGCAGCCTCGCATCCGAGGAGCTCGACGCTCGGGTCATCGATAAAAGCGGTGAATGAGCCAATGGCGTTGGAGCCGCCACCCACGCAGGCGACCACGACGTCGGGCAGGCGGCCCTCGGCGGCAAGCAGCTGAGCACGCGCTTCGTCGCCGATGACACGCTGGAGGTCACGCACGAGTTCGGGGAACGGGTGCGGACCCGCGGCGGTACCGAAGATGTAGTTGGTCGTCTCGACGTTGGTCACCCAGTCGCGGAAAGCCTCGTTGATCGCATCCTTGAGGGTCGCGGAACCCGCCGTCACAGCGATGACCTCGGCCCCGAGCATCTGCATGCGCGCGACGTTGAGAGCCTGGCGCTCCGTGTCTTCACGCCCCATGTAGATCGTGCAATCCAAACCGAGGAGGGCAGCCGCTGTCGCCGTGGCCACGCCGTGCTGGCCCGCACCGGTCTCCGCGATGACCCGGGTCTTTCCGAGCTCCTTCGTCAGCAGGGCCTGGCCGAGAACGTTGTTAATCTTGTGCGACCCCGTGTGGTTGAGATCCTCGCGCTTGAGGAATACGCGCACGCCGCCCAAATCTGCTGCGAAACGGGGTGCCTCCGTCAGCAGGGAGGGCCGCCCCGCGTAATTCACAAACAGGTCACGCAAGCGGCGTTGGAAAGACCGATCACGCCACAGACGCTTCCACGCAGCCTCAACCTCTTCGAGGGGACCCACGAGGGACTCGGCAACGAAACGCCCACCGAAATCACCAAAGTACGGTCCTTGCACAAAATTCTCGGCAACCATCACTGTCCTTCCTGACGCGCCGCAGCGACGCGAGCCTTACGATCCGTGCGCAGCGCGGGATGCTGTCCAGCGCTCACCATGTCCTGAATGCTCGCCATCGGGTCGCCCGACGTCACGAGTGCCTCACCGACGAGAACCGCGTCTGCGCCCCACTTGGCGTATTCAAAGACGTCGTGCGCGTTTGCAACGCCGGACTCGGCGACGGCAATGACATCCTGAGGAATGACGTCGATGACCTGCTCGACGGTCGAGCGGTCAACCTCCAGCGTTTTCAAGTTACGAGCATTGACGCCGATGATAGACGCCCCCGCCTCCATCGCACGCAGGGCCTCGAGACGCGAGTGTGTCTCGACGAGGGCCTCCATACCCAACGAGCGGGTACGCTCCAGCAGGGACACAAGGACGTTCTGCTCCAACGCCGCGACTATCAGGAGCACGAGATCAGCACCGTGAGCACGCGCCTCGTGGATCTGGTACGGCGTGACGATGAAGTCCTTGCGCAAGATTGGAATGTCGACGGCTGCGCGTACCGCATCGAGATCGGCGAGCGAACCGTTGAAGCGCCGCTGCTCGGTGAGCACCGAGATAACCGATGCTCCCCCGGCCTCGTACGTGGAAGCAAGCGCGGCCGGATCCGGAATCGACGCGAGTGCCCCCTTGGACGGCGAAGAGCGCTTCACCTCGGAGATGATCTTGACGGCACCGTCACGGTTACGAAGGGCACCAAGCGCATCCTTCGCCTCGGGAACCTGGGTCTCCATCTCCTTGATCCGAGCCAGAGGGACGCGATCTTCACGCTCTTTCAGGTCCTGGAGGACCCCGGCGATAATGTCATCGAGAACGCTCACGATGCTCCCCTTTCAGGCAGAAACAATCAATCTTCACCTAGGCTAGCGAAAAATGGCCGACGGCGGGTGAGGCATCCCGTGGGACGAGTCAGGACAGGGGCACCAGGGTCGATGCGCGCACGACGGACTCGACTGCGGCAGCAGCCTTGTTACGGGACTCCTCGTACTCCAGCGCCGGCACCGAATCGGCAACAAGGCCCGCACCCGCCTGCACCGAGGCAACGCCATCCTTCAACGATGCCGTACGAATCGCGATCGCCAAATCAGCATCGCCCGACAGATCGAAGTAACCGACGACGCCACCGTATACGCCTCGCGCGGCGGGTTCGAAGTCGTCGATGAGCTCAATGGCACGAGGCTTGGGCGCACCGGAGAGCGTCCCCGCAGGGAAGGTCGCGACCAGAGCATCGAGAGCATCAGCATCCGGACGCAGCACACCCGTCACCGTGGACGAAATGTGCTGAATATGCGAAAAACGCTTCAGCTCCATGAGCGTGGAGACCTCGACCGACGCAGGATCGCACACCTTCGACAGGTCATTGCGAGCCAGGTCGACGAGCATCACGTGTTCCGACAGCTCCTTGGGATCCTCAAGCAGCTCGGCCGCCAGGCGGTGGTCCTGCGCAGAATCCGCCCCACGCGGACGCGAACCGGCGATCGGATACGTCCAGACGCGGCGTCGTTCACTCTTGACGAGGGTCTCCGGAGACGAACCGACAACCTCAAAATGACCGCCCTTCTCGTCGGGCAGGTCCAGGAAGTACATGTAGGGCGAAGGGTTGACCGTACGCAGCACGCGATAGACATCGATGCCGCTGGCTGACGTCGATACATCAAGGCGTTGCGACACGACGATCTGGAACGCATCACCATCTTCAATGGCGCGCTTCGCTGCGTTGACAGAGGACTCGAAATCGGCGCGCGCTGTACGCTCACGTACCTGAGGCGGCGTCGCATCGCTCGTCCCCAGCACCGCGGGCGCAATCGGGGTCGCCAGTTGTGTCGTCATCGCATCGAGGCGCTCAATAGCACGGTCGTACGCCCCATCAACGCCGTCCGCCGAACCGTTGAGGTTCCAGGCGATCGCCATCAGGTACACCGACCCTGTCGCATGATCGAGGGCAGCAACCTCCGTCGCCAACACGAGCGTCGCGTCCGGAATATCCGACTCCTTCGGTGCTGTCGCGGCGAGCGTAGGCTCCCACTCGGGGATGATGCCCCAACCGAGAGAACCAACGAGAGCACCCGTCAGCGGAGGCAATCCGTCAATCGCCGGCGCAGCGAGTTCTTCGAGTGCAGAGTGAACGACCTCAAGGAACGTTCCCTCCTCACGAGCACCTTCCGGGTGGGAACCGATCCACTGTGCGTGACCGTCGCGTGCGACGATGGCGCCAGCACTTGAGGCTCCGACAAAAGACCAGCGCCCCCACGAACCACCGTGTTCGGCAGACTCGAGAATGAAGCTTCCGTAATTGCCATGGGCGAGCTGTCGATAGACGCCAACCGCGCTCAGCTCATCTGCGAGGACACGCCGCACAACGGGGATCACGCGCCTGGAGGCCGCGAGATCGACAAAGACGTCGCGTGGGGGCCAGGTCTGGCCCCACTCAAGGCTCACAGGCTCAAACTGGTACGAAGGCGTCGAAATACTCACCACCCTATTGTCCCATCCGGACGCGTACTCGTCCCGGCGGGGTCCACAATGAGACCGACTGCTACAGCCAGTCCGGAACGACGCCCCACGCGATTGCGGCCGTCAGCGCGGATCCAATCATCCAAGGACCCATCGGCACGCGCGACTTCGTCCCCGCTGAGCCGATCACAATTTTCCAGAGCGCAGCGAAGCCAGCCAGCACGAAAGATAAGGCCAGTGAGGAGACCGCTGCCTGAATACCGACGGTCCCAACCATCGCTCCCAAAACGGGTGCGAGCTTCACGTCTCCCCCACCCATACCGCCGGGCAAACGGTTCAGCAGTGCGATAGGGATAGTCCAAATGAGAGCTCCGGCAACACATCCGATGAGGCGCTGCTGCCACAGGGGCGAAATGATGACGCCAACAATGACACCCACGCTCACGCCGATACCCATCGCCGCGGTATATGCGTTCGGCAGGCGGTGGGTCTGCGCGTCAACGTAGGCACTCAGTGCCCCGATCATCGCAACCGTCATGACAGCCGGCATGCCGGGGCGCATCTGCGCCGCCACAAAAAGGATCGCCCCGACGATCGCGGAACTCCACACAATCGCGTTACGCGTGAGCGGGGTACGAGTCGCTTCAATGAAATAACGCCGCTGAATCTTCCAGCCAGAGCGCCACAGCCACACCAGCACGATAATCCACGTGAGGAATCCGGATACAAGAGACAGATCCGCACTAATACGCTGGGAAAGCCAACCGACGATCACGACGCCGCTCCTTCCCGTGAGCGCTGCTCCAGCTCCTCCTCAAGCGCAGTGCGCATCACATCAATATCGGGACTGCGCCCGGTCATCAACTGGACCTGTGCGCCCGCCTGATAGACGAGCATATCCGTACCTTCCGCGACAATGCCGCCGCCTGCCTCAAAGACGCTGCGCAATGCCGTATTGCGCGGGGAATAGACGACATCCAAAAGGACTTGTCCGTCACGTACATCGAGGCACTGCGCGAGCGGATCCGCAACGCCCGCGGGCAGCGTTGACACGATGAGGTCAACCGCGCGCGCTGCCTGCAACACGGCCTCGACGTTTGACCATAGAACCTGTTCGATGGTGACGCCCAGACGCGATGCTGCAGCAACAGCCGACCCGGGCCCACCGAAGCGGCGTGCAGCGACGGTCGACGTCGTTATCCCCAGCTCGCCAAGCGCGGCGAGTGCCGAGGAAGCCGTGGCGCGGGCACCAAGGATCAGAGCACTCGCAGGCAAGGGGCGTTGCGCGAGCGAACACGCACGGCGAACAGCCGAGGCGATACCCGCCACGTCGGTGTTAAAGCCGGCGAGAACGCCCGAGGACGGAACAACCGTATTGACCGCGCCGACAGCACTCGCGAGAGGATCGATCGCATCCAGCAGCGGCATCACCGCCTGTTTGCAGGGCATCGTCACCGATAGGCCCACACAGTCGTCGCCGAGTCCACCGATGAAACCGGGAAGTGATGCGCCGTCCTGCTCGAGGCGACGATACTCCCACCCATCGATGCCGAGCTGCGCCCATGCTGCTCGGTGGATGACCGGCGACAGGGAATGCTCGATCGGAGAACCGATGACGGCGGCCCAGGTCATGAGGCCGTACAGACCTTCGGATTCGCAGCGCAGTACGCCTTAAACTGCTCGCGGTTCTTCTCCTGCTCTTCCAGAGTGGAAGCGAACAGGGTCTCACCCGTGTCCAGGTTCACCGTCACGAAGTACAGCCATGTTCCGTCGGCCGGATTCAGCACGGCCTTGATGGCCTTTTCGCTCGGCTGCCCAATCGGGGTGGGCGGCAGTCCCGGGTGGAGGCGCGTGTTGTATGGGTTGTCGTTATCGAGGTCCGCCTGATCTGGCACACCGCTGGTCTTCCCCACGCCGTACAGCACCGTCGAGTCCATGCCGAGCATGCCCTTCGTCTCTCCGTTCGTATCGGCCAGACGATTATCGATGACGCGCGCGACCATCGGCATGTACTTATCGATGTTCATCTCGCCATCCACGATGGACGCCTTAATGAGGACGGTCTCGCGATCTGCCGGGGCGACGCCCAGACGGTCGAGCTCATCGATCGTGCCCTTGACCATACGCGCGATGAGGGTCGTCGGCGTGTCTGTTTCACCGACCTCATAGGAGCCCGGAAGGAGCCACCCTTCGGCGTTACCGCCTGCCTCAGAAGGCAGGCCGATCGCCTCGGTATCGGCGAATGCCGCATCGACGTCGGCCTCGGAAACACCCATGATATCCACGATGCGCTGCTTAACTTCCGACAACTTCTGCCCGGCGCCAATAGTCACCGTCGAGTCCACACGGTTTGTCTCGTCCAGCAGGGCGGCAAGCGCTCCGGAGGCGCTCATCTGCAGCTTCAAGCGGTACGTGCCCGGGCGGATCGACATGGATGCCGAAGTCTTCTCGAACTGGCGCACGAAGGCACCCACGGACTTCACGACGCCCGCTTCCACGAGGGTCTGACCGATCGCGCGGCCGGTGGCCTCCTCATCGATGGTCACTTCAACCGAGCCGGTGCCGGGGCCCGGATAGTCATCCGACGACGTCGTTGATGCGTTGAAGAGCTGGTCGTAGGCAACGTAGCTCGCACCGGCGAGCAACCCGAGCACGAGAACGATGATGAAGAACGAACGAATACGACGACGACGCTTACGTTTACGGGCCGCACGGCGTTCGCTGGCAAGCCTGCGCGAGCGCATACCAGTCGTTTCTGACGCGGTTTCGGCGATCGTCGCCACGCCACTTGCGCGGGCGGGCGTAGCGGATACACGCGGTGATGAGCCAGTCTCCGTCACCTCATCGAAGGACGAGTGCACAGCCGCGCGTTGACGAGGGCGCGCTCCGGGCACGGGTGCTGTGTCGGTCGAGGCCGAGGCTACCGCAGGTGTGCCGTGAACCGGGGTACGATCTGAATCCTGCGCCGCCGTGGCGTCGGAGCTCTCTTGTGGGGCATCGGAGTAGACCTTGGGTTCACCGGAGTGAATCTCACGGCGAGAACGGAAGGGGTAAGGGGGAGGCGTGCTCACGTGTGTACTCCTTCGTTGGGTTCGAGGATAATCTCCTCACCGGGAGCTCGACCGCCCATGCGTTCAAGCTCGAGAGCCTGTTCCAAGATGATCTGCGCAGCCACCTGGTCGATGACGCTGCGATGGTCAATTTCCGGGATACCTGAGGCGCGCAGTCGAGCGTGCGCCTGGTTGGATGTCATGCGCTCATCGACCATCGCGACCCGAACATCGGGAACAAGCTTCTTGATGCGACGCGCATACTTGCGCGCCCCCTTTGCAGAAATGCCCTCTCCCCCGCGCAGATGGCGAGGCAATCCAACGATCACTTCGATCGCTTCATGACGACGAACGATGTCAGCCAGACGATCAAGATCAGACAGATCGGACGCCCTGTGAAGGGTTTCGACAGGCATCGTGAGAATGCCGTCGGGGTCGCACCGGCTGACGCCGACACGCACGGTGCCGACGTCCACGCCGATACGAATACCCCGACGAATACTCACAGGGCCTCGATTTCCTTGCGGATCGCATCGATCGCATCCGCGATGCCCTCGGGCTTCGTACCGCCGCCCTGAGCGATGTCAGCCTTGCCGCCACCGCGACCATCGACGTGCGCGAGTCCCGCGCGCAACAACGCACCCGCGTCGAGCGTCAGCTCGCGCGCACGCTCGTTCGTGGCAACCACCAAAGCGACCTTGCCACCCTCGGCACCGGCCAGGGCGACGACCGCGCCGCGCTCGTGCCCCAGACGCGCCACGACGTCCTGGACCAGACCGCGCAGCTCCTTCGTCGGGACACCGTCGACCGCGGCTGCCACGAGGTCGACCGCGCCGATGCGCTCAGCGGATGCCGCGAGGTCGCCACCCCGACGCTTCGCCTGTTCGGCCTGAACCTTCTCCAGCTTCTTCTCGGATTCGCGCAGCTTGGCGAGCAGCGACTCGATGCGCGCGGGCAGCTCGTCCACGCGCCCGCCCACGAGCTGGGACAGCTGGGAGACGAGAGCGTGTTCCTTCGCCTGGAACTCATACGCGCCGGTACCGACCAGGGCCTCGATGCGGCGCACGCCGGAGGCCACCGAGCCCTCGCCGAGCACCGTCACGCGGCCGATGTGGCCCGTCGTGGGCACGTGGGTGCCACCGCACAGCTCGCGATCGAAGCCGTCACCGATCGTGACGACGCGCACCTCGGAGCCATACTTCTCGCCGAAGAGAGCGATCGCGCCCATTTCCTTCGCCTTGTCGATGCTCATGACCTCGGTGGTCACGGGCAGGTCCTCGGCCAGCTTCTCGTTCACCAGCTCCTCGATGTCGCCCAGCTGGGAAGCGGCAAGCGCGCTGTTGTGGCGGAAGTCGAAGCGCAGACGCGAGGGCGAGTTCTCCGACCCCGCCTGGTCCGCATGCTCGGACACGACGTTGCGCAGTCCCGCGTAGACCATGTGGGTCGCCGTGTGCGCACGAGCGATCGCGAGGCGGCGCTCGGAGTCAATCTCGGCGATCACCGAATCGCCCAGAGCAATGCCACCCTGACGCAGGTGACCACGGTGGACGGTCAGCCCGCGGATCGGAGCCTGGACGTCGGTCACGTCGATCACCGTGTCGCCGCCGGGCAGGCGAATCGTTCCATGATCGGCCAGCTGGCCGCCCATCTCCGCATAGAAGGGCGTCTGATCGAGGACAATGTCGATAGCGGCAGGAGCCTCAGCCGCCGGTACCGGCTGTCCGTCCACGAGGATCGCCTGAACACGGGCAGGCGCGGAGTCCTGGGTGTAGCCGAGGAAGGTCGAACCCCCGCCCATCTCCTTTTCGATCTCGTGGAAGACGCGCACGTCGGTATGACCAGTCTTCTTCGAGCGCGCGTCGGCGCGGGCGCGTTCCTTCTGCTCGGCCATGAGGGTGCGGAAGCCCTCCTCATCGACGGACACGCCCTGCTCGGCGGCCATCTCGAGGGTCAGGTCGATCGGGAAACCGTAGGTGTCGTGCAGCAAGAATGCCGACTTGCCCGAGATGACGGGCGCGCCCGTCGATTCCTTCGCGCTCGCCACGGCCACGTCCAGGATCGTCGTGCCGGCGCTGAGCGTGCGACGGAAAGCATCCTCCTCCGCGTAGGCAACCTCGGAGATCGTCTTCCAGTTCGTCTCCAGCTCGGGATAGGAGGCCTTCATCGCATCCTTCGAGGCCGTCAGCAGCGTCGGCATCGCCGGCTCGTCGACCCCCAGCAGACGCATCGATCGCACCGCGCGGCGGATCAGGCGACGCAGCACGTAGCCGCGGCCGTCGTTGCCGGGACGCACGCCGTCGCCGATGAGCATGAGGGAGGAGCGAACGTGGTCGGCAACCACGCGCATGCGCACGTCATCGTCGTAAGCCGCGCCGGCCTCGGGGCCCGCGGCACCCAGGCCGTAGCGCTTGCCGCTCATCTGCATCGCGGCATCGATGACGGGGAACACCTCGTCGATCTCGTACATGTTCGGCTTGTCCTGCATGACGAACGCGAGGCGCTCCAGGCCTGCCCCGGTATCAATCGCCTTCTTGTCGAGTTCGCCGAGCAACGGGTAGTCCTTGCCGGTGCCCGCGCCGCGCATGAACTGGTCGAACACCAGGTTCCACAGCTCGAGGTAGCGGTCACCGCCGGGGTCCACGGTGCCGCCCACGGCCTCGGGACCGTAGGCGGGGCCGCGGTCGTAGTGCCACTCGGCGCAGGGGCCAGCAGGGCCGGGCTGACCCGTATCCCAGAAGTTTTCAACCCGCGGCAGGCGCACGATGTGCTTGGGATCCATGCCGATCTGCTTGGTCAGGACGCTCAGAGCCTCATCGTCCTCGTCCCAGATCGTCACCCAGAAACGATCGCCGTCGAGGCCGTACTTGCCTTCCTCGCGCGAGCCGGTCAGCAGGTCCCACGCGAAATTAATGGCACCTTCCTTGAAGTAATCGCCGAATGAGAAGTTGCCGTTCATCTGGAAGAACGTTCCGTGACGGGTCGTCTTACCGACGTTATCAATGTCGTTCGTGCGAATGCACTTCTGCACCGACGCGGCACGAGGCCACGGCGCAGGCTCGACGCCCATGATGTAAGGGATGAACGGAACCATGCCCGCGATCGTGAACAGAATCGAAGGCTCCGGGGAGACGAGAGAAACAGAAGGACGAATCTCATGACCCTGCTTCTCAAAGTAGTCGAGCCAACGGGTACGGATTTCAGAAGTACGCATAGTGCCTTATGTTAGTCGGTCCCCAGCCATCACGGCACATCGGCACGCGCAAGCGGACAGTGGGATAAAAGAAAAACCGCGCCCCCGAGCATCGCTCGGGGGCGCGGAAAAGGCCAGTGTCAGCGCGAGTAGTGCTCGACGACCATCTGAACATCGACGGTCACCGGAACCTCAGCGCGCTTCGGGCGACGCACCAGGGTCGCCTTCAGGCGGGCGAGATCAACGTCCAGGTACTCGGGGACGGCGGGCAGAACGTCGCGGTGAATACCCTCGGCAGCAATCTCGAAAGGAACCGTGGTCTGCGACTTGGGCTTGACCTGCAGGGTCTGGCCGGGCTTCACGCGGAACGAGGGACGGTCGACGATCTTGCCATCAACGAGGATGTGACGGTGAACGACGAACTGGCGAGCCTGCTGGATGGTGCGGGCGAAGCCAGCGCGCAGGACGAGGGCGTCCAGACGCATTTCGAGTAGCTCAACCAGGTTCTCACCGGTCAGGCCGACGGTACGACGAGCCTCTTCGAAGGTGCGGCGCAGCTGCGACTCACGGATGCCGTACTGGGCGCGCAGACGCTGCTTTTCCTTCAGACGAACGGCGTAGTCGGAGTCCTGGCGGCGGCGCGTACGACCGTGCTCACCGGGGCCGTAGGGACGCTTCTCGAAGTAGCGAACGGCCTTGGGGGTCAGAGCCAGACCGAGGGCGCGAGACTCACGCACCTGCTTGCGGGAACGATTCGTTGCCATGTTTCTTCTTCCTGTTTCTCATGTCATGCCGGAGGTACCGGCATGGGGCCAACTCCAGGATCAATGAGATCCGTCGGCTAAGGCCCCAGGTGTCCGCTGGTGCGGACAACTGTTACATCCTAGCGTCTTTTCAGTAAATTGCGAATCACGCCAAGCCGCTTCGTGAGCATCGCCTCATGCCCGTTTTCCGTTGGCTCGTAGTAACGCGTGCCTTCCAGGTCGTTAGGTAGGTACTGCTGCGCCGCAACATGGTGCGGATAATCATGCGCATAGAGGTACCCCTCACCGTGGCCCAGCGACTTCGCACCGGAATAGTGCGCGTCGCGCAAGTGTTCCGGTACTGCTCCCCCACGCCCCGCACGCACATCGGCGATCGCACGATCAATCGCCAGGTACGTCGCGTTCGACTTCGGGGCCGTTGCCACGGCGACCACCGCCTCCGCGAGGAGCAGACGGGCCTCGGGCATACCAATCAGCGCAACGCCCTGCGCGACGCTCACGCAGGTCGTCAACACCTCAGGGGCAGCCATTCCGACCTCTTCTGAGGCGGCGATCATGATACGCCGCGCAATGAAGCGCGGGTCCTCCCCGGCCTCGATCATACGGGCGAGGTAGTGGAGCGCCGCATCCACGTCAGACCCACGCATCGACTTGATGAACGCGCTTGCCACATCGTAGTGCTGATCCTTGCTCCATCGAACGAGGGCCTGGTTGGCCGCCGCTTCAACGCTCGCGACCGTAATCTCGCCGGATCCATCGTCGCTGGCTACGCCAGCGGCTGCCTCCAGGAGAGTCAAAGACTTACGCGCATCCGAGCCCGCGAGCTGCACCAAGCCAGCCACGGCCTCGTCAGTAATGGAGAAACGGCCCGACAACCCACGTTCATCCGAGAGCGCACGACGAATCAGCCCCTCAATCGCATCCGCATCAAGCGGACGCAGGGTCAGCAGCAAAGAGCGCGACAGGAGAGGGGAAATCACCGAGAACGAGGGATTCTCAGTCGTTGCCGCCACAAGCACAACCCAGCGATTCTCAACCGCGGGCAGAAGCGAGTCCTGCTGCGACTTCGAAAAACGATGCACCTCATCGACGAACAGGATCGTCTCTTGTCCCCCGCCGGCAAGAGTCCGTCGAGCATCATCGACTACGCGACGAACATCGCTCACACCAGAGGAAACTGCGGACAGCTCCACAAACCGGCGCCCGGACGCACGAGCAATCAAGTAGGCAAGCGTCGTCTTTCCCGTACCCGGAGGTCCCCACAGGACCACGGAGGAAACAGAGACCCCATCGCTCGCACCCGGAGAGAGCAAGCGCCGCAACGGAGCCCCCTCACCCAACAGGTGCGACTGACCAACCACCTCTGCGAGCGTCGTCGGGCGCATACGAACGGCGAGGGGCGCGCCCGCATTGAAAGCAGGCACGCCCGACTCGTCGACAGACTCAGAATCAAACAGATCCATGAGCCCTAGCTTAGGACAATGTGACTCCATTCGAAGAAGAGCCAATCTTGGGACCTGAGAGAACCTGGACAACGACGAGGCCACCGAGGATCAGCATGCAGGCACCGGCACCCAACAGGTAGCCATTCAGACCTTCAGACTCGTCGCCAGCCAGCGAGGAAGACAACATCTCAGCGTGCAGCTTCACGCCGCCCGAGGCGTCAACGGAAGACCCAGCACCGGCTGCGGCAACCGTCGAAGCGACCTTGAACTCAGCCCAACCGACCAGTTCATGCTGTCGGTTCGCCACGACGACCTTGTAGTCGCCCATCGGCAGGCCCGTGACGTCCATGGTCACCTGATTGGAGTCTTCGACCTGAAGCCAGCGGGCCTCACCGGTCTGCATGATGTTCGCGCTCACCCAGTCGCCGGCAACGGCCTTATCCGAAGGGACATTGATCGTCAGCTGCCCGCCCGTGAAAGCGGCACTCACGCCCCCCTTATTCGCGTCAGTCAGCTGCGACACGTCCGAGATAGGCGACACCGGAGTGTCGGAAGGCTGCGCGGAGCCAGCAGAAGCACTCGCAGAAGGCGTCGGGGTCGGCGTTTCAGAAGGTGCCGGAGTCGGACGCACGGCAGGCAGCTGCGGATCATCAGGCTGAGCTGCGGGCTGCTCGGTGGTCGGGGCAGGCGCGGGTTCCGTCGTCGGCTCGGCCGTGGGCTGAGGCGCGGGATCGGACGTCGGTTCGGGTGCGGGATCGGACGTCGGTTCGGGCGCGGGTTCCGTCGTCGGCTCGGCCGTGGGCTGAGGCGCGGGATCAGCAGTCGGATCCGTCGTCGGTTCAGGCGTACGCGTGTCGTCGTTATCAACAGGCTGATACACGCTCACCGTGTAGCTCACGGGGTCGCCCTCAACGAGGTCTCGGCCTTCCTTGAACATGAGCACCGTGACGGTGTGCTTTGTTCCAGGTGCCCACGTGATGCCCTCGACGTTGTTCTGTCCGTTGGGCACAGGAACCCTCAGGGTGTAGCTGTGCGGACTGGTGGCAACCCACACATCATCCGCAGTAACGGGCACCGTTTCACCGTTACGCTCGTACGTCGGCTGCGCGATGGGCGTCACGCGACCCGAGTCGAGCATCACGCCCCAATAACCCGTATCGCCGTACTGCTTCTCGAAAGAAGAGCCCTGTTCAATTCGAACAGTGAACGCTGTCGTCGGGACAGGGATTGCCCCGTCGTTATCGTCTGCGCGAGCAGCAAACCCTGGGATCGCAAGCGCGATGGCAGCGAACAGGCACAGAGCCATCAGGAGGCTCATCAATCGACTGCGCCCCCCGAGGCCGCGCGCGGCAAGGGCAGAAGCGGCCCGTGCGTGCTGCATACCGTTCTCCTTAGTGACTTAATCCTCGGAAGCATTTGTTCTGAAACTAGAGTAACAGGCGTGGCGCACGAATGCTAAATTCCAACGCACACCAATCGGTTAATGCACATTTTCTCAGAGCACTAGCCCAGATGAAAGATGATTAGCGCGGCAATCCGTGGGAGCGGCGAACAATACTGACCGTCACGATGGCACCGAGCAACGCAAGAACGCCACCACCAGCAAGGATCCAACCATTCAGGCGCGACTCCTCCTCGCGCGCAGCCTGATTCGAGGCCTGCTGCTCGGAGTGAGCCTTAGGACCGATCTGCGATGCGGACACACTTTGCTGAGTCGAGGAGGTCGAAGGCTCCGGAGCGGGATCCACGCCACTACCAGATCCACCGGATGAAGCAGACGAGGACTGCGTCGACGATCCGCCACTCGCAGACGAAGAGCTGGGAGAAGGAGACGATGCAGAAGATGCCGGTTCATCACCTTGCGTTCGTTCGGGTGCCTGAGCCTCACCGCGCGCACTGGTCGATGCGCTACTAAGAACAGAGGGAGCGTCGGTAGGGCTGACAGGGGAGTTATCAGAACGAGGATCGGGTGTCGGAGCGTCACTGTCATCCGTCACCGGATCGGTAACATCGCTCGTCGGCAGCTCGGTCGGCGACAGCGAACAAGAGCGCGCCTCGGCCGCTGAATCGACGACTGTTACCTCAACCTGCACATAGTTGCCCGTCACGCCATCACCGATCATGACCTGATGCCGCGTTCCAACCGCCCACGTAGCCGGCAGGTCAATATCCGCCGAGAACTTGCCGTCCGTATCGACCTTCGCGACGGACCACGCAGCCCTATTACGTGCGACCGAGGACGGAACCCACGCTGGGAGGATCATGTCGTCGGGGCGCTTTTCCCAGCCATCATCGAGCGTAGCAATCACAAAACCGAGAGCATCCTCGGAGGACGGACCCCAGCCAGCGCCTTCCACATGTAACGGCACACCGGTTGCTACGACCGACGACGCTATGATCGATGCCCCTTCTTCGGACGCAGTCAAACACTGCGCCGCATTATCGCCAATCCCATCGGCGCTATATGCGGGGGCGACCGACACGAACATTCCACCGACGACGGAAGCAGAGGCGGTCAGTGCGAGCAGGGACATGCGAAGGCCCCGGCTCTGTGAGCGCACCTGTGTCGTCATGCGTATTCGTTTCCTTCTGTCTGGGATAGTCTCAACCGATCAACACTGTCACGCCCAGAATGCGCATGTCAGTGCCTGAGTAACCACTCGATACGGGCACCATACTATTGCCTGGTCCGCAAGATGTAATTGCGAGCAACAAGCAAATTCACGGCACACCCGCTCAACACCTTATTTTACCTGCATTTACACGAATTTGTCACTGTAACTGTGAGCAATATTATCGAGCAATCATGGCTTCTGATGACCCGCTGGTCAGCATTTGAGATATCGAGAAACACAACGACGATTACCGGCGTGGGATGACTAGAGGAGCTCCCGTCTCCGGATCCTCAATGATGCGGCAGGGCACTGCGAAGACACGTTCTACGAGCTCGGGCGTGACTACCTGGGCGGGCTCCCCCTGCGCGAGGATCTGCCCGTCCTTCATGAAGACGAGGTGCGTGGC
This sequence comes from Pauljensenia sp. 27098_8_83, assembly GCF_041432695.1. Taxonomy (NCBI): domain Bacteria; kingdom Bacillati; phylum Actinomycetota; class Actinomycetes; order Actinomycetales; family Actinomycetaceae; genus Pauljensenia; species Pauljensenia sp. 27098_8_83. Next base: position 176,024 of record NZ_JAPWAD010000002.1, read on the forward strand.
ATAGCGGAATGCAAGATGCAGATCATGCAGGACGGCGACAACGGTCGTACCTGCGCGCTGCAAACGCTCGGCGAGACGGAGCACCTCCAGCTGGTGATTAAGATCGAGATACGTCGTCGGTTCATCAAGCAGCAAAATCTCCGTCGACTGCGCCAAGGCCATCGCAATCCAGACACGCTGACGCTGGCCACCGGAGAGTTCGCCAACGCGCCGCCCCACGAGGGAGGCGACGCCGGCATCTTCCATCGCACGGGCGAGCGCTTCATCGTCTTCACGACTCCACTGACGCAGAAGGGACTGGTAGGGGTAGCGTCCCCTCGCAACCAAGTCCTCCACGAGCATATCGCCCGGAGCCAGGGACGATTGCGCGAGCAATCCGAGCCTGCGCGCGAGCGCCTTCTGATTCATGTCAGCAACACTGCTGCCGTCCAACTCCACCACACCGCTACGAACGTCGAGCACGCGCGCCAACGACCGCAAGAGAGTCGACTTCCCGCACGCATTGGGGCCGACGATGACGGTCAATTCCCCAGTCAGCACGTCCAGGGACAACCCATCCAGAATCGGAGCATTCTTCCCGTAGCCGACGACGATATCTCGGGCGCCCAGCCCCGGCCTCGTTCCCACCTCAGTCACGACCTCACCTCGCGAATCAACAGCCACAGGAGATACAAGCCTCCCACGACACCCGTCACAACACCGACAGGAAGCTCAGCGGGAGCAATCAAACGCTGAGCACACACGTCGGAAGTCAACACCAGCAACGCTCCGACGAGCGCGGACGAAGCGAAACCCACTCCCCCGCCACCGCACAGGCGATGCGCAATATGCGGGGCGGACAATGCGACGAACGCGACCGGACCAGCGACGGCCGTCGCGCAGGCAACGAGCAGGATGGCGACAACGATCGACAGAAGACGAATGCGGCGCACGCGCACACCGAGCCCGGTCGCAACGTCGTCTCCCATCGCCACAAGCCCCAGCGGAACTGCAGCCGCGACGCACGCACATGCGACAACGCCGAGCACGATCAGGAGCGGCGTCAGTCGAGCGAACGTAACCCCCGAAAATGATCCGGCACTCCACAGCTGCGCTCGCTGCGCCGCCTCCAGTGGCGCCTTGACGATCAGCAGCGAATTGATAGCGCGCAGCGCAGCAGAGCAACCAATACCGACCAGGACAACACGTATTCCCGTCACGCGCATACCGCCCGCGCAGGCGAGAATAAGCATGCCTGAGAGGAGACCACCGAGCAACGCTCCGAAGCCAGTGACGGCCGGACTAGACCCCAGCACAATAATCGCTATCAGCGCTCCAGTGGCACACCCCGTCGAAAGCCCGACAATATCGGGGCTGCCCAGAGGATTACCCGAGATCGTCTGGAAGATACGCCCCGAAATGCCGAGCGCGCACCCGACCGCGACAGCGGCCAGCATCCGCGGCAGCCGCACAGACTGAACAAAGTAGACACCGAGGAAATCATCTCGAGGTCCGCCATCACCCAGCAGGCGTCGGAAGGAATCCCCAGCACTGAGCCCATAGTCGCCGAGTGTCAGCGAATAGATGGACAAGCCGATCAGAAGAAGGAGACCGATGATGACTACCGCCGCGCTACGTCGATGGATGCGCACGGAGAAACCCGCTCTCGACAGAGTGGTGTACCGATGGCTTTCTCGCGTCACGACATGCCCCTTCCACGCGCACCGATAATGAAGAAGGGGGCGCCGATCAGGGCTACAACGACGCCAACGGGCACCTCGGAAGGCGCGAGGACGAGACGCGACGCAATGTCTGCAATGCACACCCACACAGCGCCCGAAACCGTCGACCAGATCGCGATCGTGCCCTGCCTCGCCCCCACAACGCGTCGGACCATGAGCGGCACCGCGAGGCCGACGAATGTCAGCGGACCGCCCAGCGCCGTCGCTCCACCCGCGAGAGCCGTCACCGCAAGAACTCCCAGTGCCCGAATGAGCCGCACGCGCACACCAAGACTCACGGCGGCATCCTCACCGATGGTGAGAACGCCGAGAGCTGACGAGATCAGAGCTGCGAGGACGCAGCCGCACAGGATAACGACTCCCGCAGCGGCCACGGAGCCCATATCGACTCCCTCCAACGAGCCGGATGCCCAGTAGCGGAACTCGTTGAATGCGAATTGATTCGCCGTCAACACTGCCTGCGTGAGGGATGCAAGAGCCGCAGATACGGCGATGCCCGCAAGAGCCAGCCGAGAACGCGATCCTCCACCGCGCCCCGAAATAGCAAACACGAGCGCCGCGGCCACACCGGCACCGACGAGGGAAGCACCGAGCGTCCCCGCACGCGTCACGACTCCGGAGATGGCCGTCACGGAGACAACGATGAACGCCGCACCTGCGTTAATGCCGAGCACGCCGGGGTCGGCGAGCGGATTGCGGGTCATCGCCTGCATGATGGAGCCCGCCAAACCGAGCGCACCGCCGATCATGAGCGCGGCGATCGTGCGCGGCACGCGCAGCTGGGTGACCACCTGAGCGTCCTGACTCGCCCCACCACGAACCAGAGCATCCCACACAACATCGGGAGCAATGGAACGGGAACCGAGGGCGAGCGAGGCCATCGCAACGAGGACAAGCACCAGCGTCGCCACTGCACAAGCAATGGCGACGCTGGCGATACGACGTGTCGTCATGTCAGGTCAGCGACCCGCATCGTCCGACCATCAGGCTCAGGAAGCCGGGACGAACTGGGCCTCGATGCTCGAGACGATGCCGTCCATCAGGAGGTAGCCGCCGGTCGAGGTCCACAGGGAACCGTCGACGGGGATGACGTGGTTCGCCTTGACGGCACCGAGAGAGTCAAAACCAACGGTATTCTTCGCCTCTTCGAGGGCTGCGGCAGAAGCCTCAACACCCGTGTTGCCACCGGCGGACGGGTTGTTCACCGAAGACTTGCCAAGCGTGCCAAAGAAGATCCAGTCCGCATCGATCTGGTCGATGTTCTCCAGAGAGACGGGCTCAGAGTGGCCCTCGCCGTCACGGTCCTGGTTCGCGGGGCGCTTCATGCCGAGTGCGGTCAGAGCCTGTCCAGCGGGGAGCTCCTTGAGGATCAGGCCGGCGCTATCGCCCTGCCAACGCACGACCGAGTACGTCTGATCGAGGTAACCGGCGTCCTTCAGACGGGCGCTCACCGATGCGACATGCTGGTCGAACTCCGCAAGCTTGGTCTCGGCCTGGTCGGCCAGACCCAGCGCATCCGCGGTGAGCGTGAAGGTCTGCCGCCAGTCACCACCGGACTGAGTGGTGAAGAAGACGGGCGCGATCTGAGAAAGCGCAGTCAGGGTTTCCGTGTCGTTATTCTTCACGGAGGTGCCGTCGACGAGGATCAGATCGGGGTGCGCTGCACCGATAGCCTCAAGGTTGGGCGTGCCGATCGAGCCAAGGATCGGAATATCTCCCGCACGATCGATCAGGTAGTTCGGGACGGTCTGCTGGCCGCGGCCGGACACGACACCAATCGGGGTAACACCGAGGGCGAGCGCATTATCGGTCGTCGGCTCGGAGAGCGTCACGACGCGGCTCGGGTGCGACGGCAGGGTCACCTCCTGGCCGGATGCGTCGGTAACAGTGCGTGTCTCGGACGTCGCAGAGGCCTCGGGGGACGAGGCCGGGGTGGGTTGGGTGGACGAGCAGGCTCCCAGGGCGAGAGCAGTCACAGCGACGCCGACGATGGCGCGAATTCGCGTCGACAGGTGCACAAGTGCCTCAATTCAGTCGATCTATTACGGGCAAAGGTAAGCCTAACCTATAGGGCGCATGACAACCCAGTCTATTTCGTCACTGGTCAGTATGTGAGAGCACGCCACTCATCGAGTGCACGAATCAGCCCTTCCCGCCACCAGGCGACATCATGCCCGCTGCGGTAATGATCCAATTCCACATGGGCTCCCAGGCTCCGCAGAAGCTCCGCACAGTCATCAACGACCGGGCACATCGTCTGCTCCAGAGTCCCGACCTGCAGGCGTAGCGTCACTCCGGGATGGGGCGTCGCCATCCCAGAGCGCAGGTCTCGCATCAACGTCCCCTCGCCCACGCCTCGCGCAGCCCCACCCCACCACAGGGACGGCGATTGGGCGACGATCTCGTCGACGGACAGATCCTGTCGTAAGCCAACCTCCAGCGCGGCGAGGCCACCGTAGGATTGGCCGGCGACCATCACGGGACCTGCCCCGGCCTCGTCACACACTGCCTGAAGCAGAGCAGCAACACGATCCGCATCCGTCAGCTCCGCCTCACGCTGCGCACAAGCACCCGCATCGATGGTGACCACGCGCAGCCCGGGATAGCGGCGGGTCAGCCAGCCCACACCGTTGGTTCGCCAGATCTCACCGTCGAAGAGAATCAGGGTGCAGGTTGGCACGCTCTCACCGTCATATGTCACGACGCGACGTCCGCCTGCCATCCCCAGCCGCGCGGCGATCGCCTCACCGATCTCGATCTCTCGCACCGCCCACATCTGGGCGTCGGACAGATCTCGCGACGGCCACACCACTGCCACATCGGGGCCAACAAAGAGCGAAGCCCGCTGCCCACGGCCATTGACGAGGGTCAGAGGATTGGCCGCGTCGGGGCGAGCGCTCTCAACAAACCGAAGCCATTGCCCCATGTCCGTCACGACGCTGACGCACACCTCCGACGACTCCACGATCGCCTGCTGGTAGCTGATGATCGCGTCAGCGGGAAGCGCACACACGAGCGCGTGAGCATTGCCGTCGTCCGCGCCCGCACCCATGCGAAACTCGTCAAGGTGCTCGCGCGCGCGATCCGTCACCGTGTTCAAGATGACGTAGCAATCAGCGGCGGCCTCGTCTGCGGATTGAAAGGTCACACGAACGGCGTCAGCCCCATCAATGACAAGGCGCTGGCCAACAATCGGGAGACCATCGGCGTCGCGATAAACCCCGTCTCTTGTCTCTTGGCGCAACAGGCAAAAACCGGTGCGCGAAAAGGACGAGGCGTCGAATGCCACGTGATCAGTCGAACAGCGAAATATCGCCAGCGCCAACACGAGCGACGACCGCATCTCCGCCCGCGAAGTCGATGACCGTGGTCGGCTGCGCCACGCCGACGGGTCCCACCACGACGAGATCAACCTGGTGCCCGATGCGCTCATCGACATCGAAACCATCTGTGAGGGGCTCATCCTCGCCGGGCATAATGAGCGTCGAACACGCCAGGGGCTCACCCAGCGCCTCAACGATCGCCTGAGTGATGACGTGATCGGGGATACGCACGCCCACCGTGTGCTTCTTCTTGTTCAGCATGATGCGCGGAACCTCCTTGGTCCCCCGCAGGATGAATGTGTAGGGACCGGGCGTGAGCGCCTTCATGGTGCGGAATTCGTGGTTGTCAATAATCACAAGCTCGCCCAGCTGCGCAAACGAGTGGCACAGCAGCGAAAAATTATGCTTGTCATCGAGCTTACGGATCGATCGGATCGTATCCATGCCCGCCTTGTTGCCAGCCTTCGTCGCGATCGCATAGCCGGAGTCAGTGGGCAGCGCAATCGTGCCGCCGCGCTCCAGCAGATCAACGACCGTGTTGACCAAACGTGCCTGCGGATTAACCGGGTGCATCTCGACGTACGACATACCCCTATTGTGCACGAAACCCCCACCGGTCGGTGACCAATGGGGGTTCCGTGGACAAGGTCACGGCGAGAGGATCACTTCTCGGATTCCTCGGATGCTTCCTCGCCGCGCTTCTTCGGCTTCGCATCGACGCCAGCTTCCTTACGCTGCGCGGGCGTAATCGGCGCCGGAGCCTCAGTCAGCGGGTCGAAGCCGCCGCCGGACTTTGGGAAGGCGATGACGTCGCGGATCGACTCGGACTTCGTCAGCAGCGAGACGATGCGGTCCCAGCCGAAGGCCACGCCGCCGTGCGGCGGAGCGCCGAACTTGAAGGCATCCAGCAGGAAGCCGAACTGTGCCTGAGCCTCTTCCTCACCGATACCCATGACGTTAAACACGCGGTTCTGGATGTCGCGGCGGTGGATACGGATCGAGCCGCCGCCGATCTCGTTGCCGTTGCAGACGATGTCGTAAGCGTAGGCCAGCGCGTTACCCGGATCCTTGTCGAAGGAGTCGATCCACTCGGGCTTGGGCGAGGTGAACGCGTGGTGGACAGCCGTCCAGGCGCTGTGGCCCAGTGCCACGTCGCCCTCGGCCTCGGCATCACCGGTGGGCTTGAAGAGCGGCGCGTCGACAACCCAGGTGAAGGCCCAGGCGTCGGGGTCAATGAGGTTGCAGCGCTTGCCAATCTCGAGGCGAGCAGCGCCGAGCAGCTCACGCGACGGGGTCGGCTTGCCAGCGGCGAAGAAGATGCAGTCACCAGGCTGTGCTCCGGTGGCGGCAGCAAGGCCCTCACGCTCGGCCTCGGTGATGTTCTTAGCAACCGGGCCGCCCAGCGTGCCGTCCTCGGCGACCGTGACGTAGGCCAGACCCTTGGCACCGCGCGCCTTGGCCCATTCCTGCCACTTGTCGAAGGTGCGGCGCGGCTGCGAGCCGCCGCCGGGCATGACGACGGCACCAACGTAGGGTGCCTGGAACACGCGGAAAGTCGTGTCCTTGAAGTAATCGGTGAGCTCGGTCAGCTCGAGGCCGAAGCGCAGATCGGGCTTGTCCGAACCGTAGCGCTCCATCGCGTCCTTGTACGTCATACGCTGGATCGGCGTGGACAGGTCGTAGCCGATCAGGGCCCACACGTTCTTCAGGACGTCCTCGGCGACCTCGATAACGTCGTCCTGGTCCACGAAGCTCATCTCGATATCGAGCTGGGTGAACTCGGGCTGACGGTCCGCGCGGAAGTCCTCGTCACGGTAGCAGCGAGCAATCTGGAAGTAACGTTCCATGCCGGCCACCATGAGCAGCTGCTTGAAGAGCTGAGGCGACTGTGGCAGGGCGTACCACGAACCCGGCGAGAGGCGCGCGGGCACGATGAAGTCGCGGGCACCTTCGGGGGTCGAACGGGTCAGGGTCGGGGTCTCGATCTCGACGAAGTCACGGGCGTAGAGCGCCTCGCGCGCGGCACGCGACACCTTCGAGCGCAGACGGATCGCGTACTGCTCAGGCTCGCGACGCAGGTCGAGGTAACGGTACTTCAGACGCGTTTCCTCGCCGACGTTGCCGGAATCTTCAGCATTGGAGGACACCTGGAACGGCAGGGGCGCGCTGGTGTTCAGGATTTCGATGTCGTCACCCATGACCTCAATGGCGCCGGTGGCCAGGTGCGGGTTCTCGTTGCCCTCGGGGCGAGCACAGACCTCGCCGGTGACCTTCAGGACGAACTCGGAGCGCAGCTCGTGAGCGACACGCTCGTCACGGACGACAACCTGGGCAATACCCGACGCATCGCGCAGATCGATGAACGCAACGCCACCGTGGTCACGACGACGATCCACCCAACCGGTGAGCGTCACGGTCTGACCGACCAGGTCGGTGCCGAGGGTTCCAATGTTGTGAGTGCGAAGCACTGTGATTCCTTTCGTTGTTACCATCCGCGAGACAGGCGGCGGCGGTGTCATTGTACGCCTGCCCGCCCAATAGTCGCTTGTGCCGCGAGTAGGATAGTCACCATGCCCGCCGATGCTTCCGCCTCTTCCTCCGCTCATGTTTCCTGGACTCCGGCCGAAATCGGATTGGCTATCGGCTCGGTTCTGCTCATCACACTCGTGGCCTTCGAGGAGCTCGCGGCCACCACGATCATGCCCGCAGTCGTCGCTTCTTTTGACGCCGCGGCGTGGTATCCGATCGCTTCGGGTGCAGCATTGGCGACTCAGCTCAGCGCCACGGTGGTCGCGGGTGCCCTGGCAGACTGGAAGGGGCCGCGTGTGGTGTTGCTCTCGGGTCTGGCCTTGTTCGCCGTAGGCCTGATGGTGTGCGCCGCAGGTTCGCACGTGACGATCTTCGTCATCGGACGAGCTCTCCAGGGACTGGGAGGCGGTCTGCTCATCGTTCCGCTCTACGTTCTCGTCGGAGCGGTTGCGTCTGCACGTCATCGCCCATCATTTTTCGCGTCATTCTCCTTGGCGTGGGTCCTACCGTCTCTGGTCGGTCCCGCAATCGCAGGACATGTCACCGAAGCGTGGGGATGGCGTTACGTCTTCGGTGTTGTCCCCCTGTTCGTTGCGATCGCTGCTGTGCCCATCGCCTACGTTCTCCGCTCGCTGCCGACTGCCCGTGGGTGCCGCTCCCCTATGCTCGCAACGCTTTCGCGTGACGCCGGGCTAGTGGGAATCGGTGTCATGGCGCTCCAGCTCGCGGGCGCGCTTCCCTCACAACTGGCACAGATCGTGGTCTTCGTCCTCGGCGTGTGCATCACGATCTGGGCACTGCCTCGGCTCCTCCCGCGCGGCACGTTCCGATCCCGTCGGGGAATGCCGTCGGCGATCCTCGCGAGGCTGAGCGCCATGGCCTCCCAGGTGGGTTTCGCCGTCATGATTCCACTGATTCTGCAGCGGGTGCACGGATGGTCCGAGGCCTCCTCCGCCTGGTGGGTCACCCTCGGCTCGATCACGTGGGCCATCGGCGCAGTCGGCCAGGCACGGATCCACGATCAACAGGCGCGACGCCTGCTTCCCGTCATCGGGGGTTCACTGATGGCAATCGGGGCGATCCCCGTGGGCGCGCTCCTTGCCCCATCGTTTCCCATGTGGGTCGCCCTCGTCGGTTGGCTTCTCGTCGGCCTGAGGGTCGGCCTCGTCCACGCGCCCCTGTCGGTCATGGCGCTTGAGGTGACACCCGAGGCCAAGCATGGGCGCGTCTCATCGTGGCTACAGGTCGCGGATTCAGCAGGTCCCGCACTCGAACTCGCCCTCGTGTCAGTGGCCATGAGCGCGTGGGCCGCCACCGCCACGGTGGGCGGGGCGGCCTACGCTCCCTACTGGGTGATTGCTACTGTGCTCGCCGTCCTCACCGTGGTTGCGGTGGGTCGACTGCGTCTCGCATCGGAACGCTCCACGTCCGGCGAGACGAACGGTCAGTCGTCGTAGCGACGCTTGCCGAAGTGGCGACGTCCGCCCTCGCGGCCGCCGTCGCGCTCCCAACTGCCGTCACGGCCGCCCTCGCGTTCACGACGGGCACGCTTGATGTCTTTCTCCCAGCGCTCGGTGCGAACGCTGCGACGAGGACGCGACCCATCGCCCTTTTCGAAGCGGTGCGGACGCTTCTCGTCGCGGTCCCCAAAACGTCCCTCGCGCTCGCCATAGCCACCGCGGCCTCGATTGTCGCGATCGTAGTCGCGACGTTCACGGCGCTCGAAACCATCGCGGTCACTATGGTTGCGCCCACCGGGTCCCTCGTCCACGCGGATACGCAGCTGACGGCCCGACACGTATCCCTTGGAGATACGAGAAAGCTGCTCGCCGGACAGGTCCGCGGTAATGTCGACCAGCGAGAAAGTCGGGTAGATCTCAATGTTCCCGATATCGCGACCGTCGATGCCACCCTCGCCCGCAATCGCGCCGACGATGGAACCGGGCTTCACGCGGTCCTTCTTGCCGACCTCGATGCGGTAACGCGTACCGGAGCCGGGGGCGGGGCGGCCGCCCGCGCGACGACGAGCACCGTTCGCGCCGCCCTTGATCGGTCGGTCCTTATCGCGGCCGGCCTCGAAAGTAGCGCCGACGAACTCACCGGACTCGTCCAGCTGTTCCTCGCGGCGAATCTTGCCGTTGCCACGGCGATCCTTCGTGACACGCGGAGCCGGGCCCTCGTCTCCGACAGCCGTGGCCATCAGCGCCGCAGCGACGTCTTCGACGGAGACCTCATCGCCGAGTTCGGCCAGCAGGCGCTTGTACATGTCGAGACGGCCGCGCTCAATGCGGGCAGACAGGCCCTCGAGCAGGCGGCTGGCGCGGAATTCTGAGACGGCTGCGGGTGAGGGAATCTCAACCTCTTCCATCTCGGTGCCCGTCAGCTTCTCGATGCGGCGCAGGCGGCCGTGCTCACGCGGAGTGAAGAACGTGAGCGCTCGGCCTTCACGACCCGCACGGCCAGTGCGGCCGATGCGATGCACGTAGGCCTCGGGCTCGCGAGGAACATCGAAGTTGACGACGAGCGAAATGCGCTCAACGTCGAGGCCTCGGGCGGCCACGTCGGTCGCAACCAGCACGTCGAGCGAGCCGTTCTTGAGGCGCTCGACCATGCGCTCGCGCTCGGTCTGGGCGACGTCACCGGAGATGCCAGCCGCGCGGAATCCACGACCCGAGAGCTCCAGTGAGACCTCTTCAACGTCGGCGCGGGTGCGCACGAAGACGATGGCGGCGTCGGCCTCTTCCTGGCCTTCCTTGATGTGCTGAGCGCGGGTGGCCAGCACGCGAGAGAGCGCCCCTATCTTGTGCTTGTAGGGCACAACCGCGTAAGTCTGGTGGATCGTATCCACCGTGGAGGACTCGGTCGACACCGCGACCTTCACCGGATCCTTCAGGTGCTCACGCGCAACCTTCTCAATCGCTGCGGGCATCGTCGCACTAAAAAGCGCGGTCAGGCGATCATCGGGAGCGCTCGACGCGATTGTCTCAACGTCCTCGGCAAAGCCCATGCGCAGCATCTCGTCGGCCTCGTCGAGAACCAGCATGCGCACGTTCGACAGGTCCAGCGCGCCCTTCTCAATGAGGTCGATGACGCGACCCGGCGTGCCGACAACGACCTGCGCGCCGCGCTTCAGCGCACCGATCTGGGGGCCGTAGGGCGAGCCGCCGTACACGGGCACAACATCAAGGCGGGCAGTGCGAGCAGCAAAGTCCTCAATCGCCTGGGCGCTCTGCATCGCAAGTTCACGGGTGGGAGCCAGAACGAGAGCCTGCACGTCGCGCTCGTCGGCGTCAACAATCGCCAGCAGCGGCAGGCCGAACGCCGCGGTCTTACCGGTGCCGGTCTGGGCGATGCCGACGACGTCACGCAGCTCCAGCAGCGGCGGAATGGCGGCGGCCTGAATCGGCGTGGGAACACGGAACCCCATGTCGGTAACGGCCTCAAGGATCTCCTCGGGCAGACCGAGGCTCGCAAAAGTGACAGCGTCTCCTTCCGGCTCCGCGGTTGAGTCTTCGTGCATGTCCTGATCGGTGCCGTCAACGAGGTCACGATCCTCGTCTGCATCAAAAATATCGTCACGCTCGTCGCGGGCGCGTTCCGTGTAATCCTCTGAGGGCATAGTCGTTCCTTGCCTGTTGCATGTGGGTAGCAAAACCATCGGGCGGGCCATCTCGGCTCCTCAGCGCGGCCTCACCCATAACAACAAACCCCGCATCCCGCGGGCACCATAACAAGGGGCAGCGCCTCATCGCTACGTTCAGTTTACTCGCCATACACGCGCCACGGAGCGCGTGGTCGGCCAATTCACTGTTCCGCTGACGTCGCACCGTGACGAGCAACGCATCGTTCACAGGCGCAGACGCGCAATATAGGAGGCGATTGTCACCTGTCGATTATCTTCGGCACGCACTGGTGCCACGACCGCACGCTCCACCTCGTCGCGGCACAGACCCCTCAGATCACGCATAACTGCACGTCGCCGACGACCCGCAGCCCACCGAGACACTCCCCGATTGATACCTGCGAGAATCACAGTCACGAGAAGGGAAAGGCCGACGAGCGCCGTCGGTGCTGGAACAGGGCCGAGTGCCGGTACACGCCAGTCGATGAGGACGGCGCGCCCCAGGTGAACAAGGCCGATCCATGCAGCGCCGACGAGACACACGACCCAGGCCAACGCCTGTATCCCGCCCAAGAGACGACTCGTCGAAGGAGCGCCCGTCGCCACCTGCATATTGTCGGAGACCTCACGGTGGGCAACAGCTGGGACATCGCGCGCCCCCTCCAGTGCCCGCTCCATCAGCCGAGCGCGCCATGGTGAGGGACGCCCAGAAGAGCGCTGCGCAACTTCGCGTCGCACGGCATTGACAAAAGCAGCCTCATCCGACGGGGAGCGCGTCGGCAGCGTCGGCGTCGTCGCCCCCTCAGATCGGGACTCCTCATCCAGGTGGAGCCGACGCAACGGATCAGCGCCCAGACGCGCAACCCAGCGAAGCGGGAGCCAGCCACCCGCTCGCCGCCCCGCACGCACCGTGGAAGCCGCCACGGCCTCGGCGATGATCGGCGCACCCGCCAGGTCGGCGGCGGAGGAGGAAAGGTCCGATGCCATGCCATCCGTCTCAATGCCGCGGATGGTTCCGTCAATCCCCACTGCATCTCGAATCAGCACCGCGGCCTCACGCAGAGCCTGACGGGACCGAGACGCCTGGCGCGACACGCGTTCCGCTTCCTTGGACAGATGCTTGACGAGCGTCTGCACCCCTTCGCCAGTTGTTGACGAAACAGACACAACGGTCGCGTCTTTCATTCCCCGCTCGGACAGGAGACGACGCAGGTCTCGCTCGATCGAATCACGCTCAGCGGCGACGACGGTATCGATGTGCGTCAGTACGACGGTCACCGAGGCATGGGAGGAGTGCAGGCGGGCGAGCCACTCGTCGTGAAGCCTTGCATCCGCATATTTCTGGGGGTTGACGACAACCACGAGGGCGTCAACGCGCGAGGCGAGGCGCTCCGCAATCTCCGCATGGCTACTCTCAACCGAGTCAATATCCGGCATGTCAATAACAACCGTGTCTCCCGGCAGGCCGCGAGGGGCCTCGACCCACCGCGCGACTCCCAGCCACCCCAGGAGGTCACGGGGCGCGCGGCCGACGGGCAGAACAGCGCACGGCTCGTTTGTCGTCGGGCGTCGAACGCCGGCGGTCACGACCTCTCCCCCGCTCATAGCGTTCACCAGCGATGACTTACCGGCACCGGTCCCACCCAGCATGCCAATCACGCACCACGTCGGATCAATCTCGCTGCGCTCCGAAGTTATGTCGATCAACTGACGAATCTGGGACAGCGTCGCCTCATCGATGTCCGGGGATGCCAGGGTGCATATCCGGTCTAGTTCCGAGGCAGCGGACGCGACCGTTCCCTTCGAACGCATCATGCCAGAGCCTCCCGCGCATCCGCTAGTGCCTGCTCCAGCGCACTCAGACGCGCCCCCTCGTCGGAGCGATCCAGCAGCGTAGAAACGGGTGCCACAACATCCGTCAGAGAGGTGAGCGCAAGCCGCTCCAGCGCGTCGCGCGCCTGCGCGGCGAGAGAACGAACGGTGCGCTCACCGAAATAAGACTCCAGAACTGTCTGAGACAGCGCCGCCGACGCACCAGCGACACCGACCTCGAGGCCGGTCAAGCCCCCCGTCATCGCAAACACGCTCACCATCAGAGACACCGTCACGACGTTGATTCCACCGGCGAGAAGCCGACCACTCACGTGCGAGGATTCAGCCTGGCTACGAATGATCTGCGTGACCTCGGCGGTCCATTCCTGTGCCGTGCGGCGCGCACGCTCAGATGCCTCATCCGCGTTCAAGAGAGGCTCCAGCGCGGGGCTAGGTCCGAGGACCGGCCGAGCAGTACGCAACGCATCTGCCCACGCCTGGTGATACTGGTCAGCCAAGCGAGCCGCCAAACCGCCCGTCAGGTCGCGCTGCACCTGAATGTCCGGGGCTGCCTCACCGCGCAGCGCGCCCATGACGCGAGCCCTCACACCCGACACAAAACGGGAAATCGTGCGCGTCATATCCCACGAGCCGAGCACCTCGGCAATACGCGCGCTCACTTCGCCGCGCAAGACGTCATCACTCGACGTGGACGCGACCTCTCGCGCACGCGAAGCGACGAGGTGCTCGACACCATCAGCAGCTTGCTCAAACGCACGATGACGCGCACGGGCTCCATCGAGGGCACGCACAGATTCCGCGAGGGACGAGGAGACCGCCCCAGCGAGCGAGCGGCGGATGATGGCAGCGCGCTCCGCAGCGTCTCGACCAATCGATTCCAAGAAAGAACCGATAGGAGCAACCGCATCGACCGGCAGTCGCCCATCCGTGAGCGGCTGCTCGTCAATCGTCATAATCGGCACATCGCCCAGACCGCGGCTCTGCGCGAGCCCCGCTAGGTCCGCACGAATCTCACCCGCTGCCCCGGCTGGCACTCGGTTGAGAACAATCGCGACACGCAAGCCACGGCTGGCGGCATCCTCCAGGTGCTTCCACGCGACTGCATCAGCGTAGCGCGCTGCGCTCGTCACAAACACCCACAGGTCAGCACCGTCAAGAAGCTCCGCTGCAAGACGACGATTGCCCTCCTCCACCGAGTCAATATCGGGCGCGTCCAAGATACCCACGCCCGGCCATACCTTGTCATCGACGGTGATCGTGACTGCATCGAGGCTGTCTCCCCCAACGCCGACGTGCTTCGCCAGACGCGGCAGTACGCGATCCGACATGAACCATGCGCGCGATGACTGCGCGCACACGAGGACAGGTCGACGGGTCGTCGGACGTACCGCGCCAGTACGACTCACGTTACGTCCCAGTAGCGAATTCACGAGCGTGGACTTACCCGACCCCGTCGAGCCTCCGACAACGATCAACAGCGGCGCGTCGGCGTCCTCAAGCCGAGGTAGAACGACGTCCTGCAGACGGCGCAGCGCACGCTGCGCATCACTACGGCTCCCCTGGGGCATCGCCTCCAGGGACTGCTCGAGGGCACCCGCCCACGAGCGGGCTGCCTCCACCGACGTGAGCGGCACTCAGTCCGTCACTCTCTCGACCGAGGGGACCGCATCCGCTGCGGGGATCATCCAGGTTGCGGGATCAGCTTCCACCTGCTCGCCGCTGCGGATGTCCTTCACTGTGTCCGCTTCACCCTCACCGCCGGGGAACCACACGAATGGAATGCCACGCTTATCGGCGAACTTGATCTGCTTGCCGAACTTCGCGGCACTCGGTGCAACGTCCGTAGAAATACCGCGCGCACGCAGCACAGCCGCGATCGCCTCGGAACGCTCACGCTGGTCATCGGTGATAACCGCGACGACAACGGCCGTGGGCACTTTCCGAGAAGCCTTCACCATCGGCGCCGAAATCATTCGAGACACGAGCCGCGAGACGCCAATCGACAGGCCAACACCCGGATACGTGCGCTTACCGTCCTTTGCAAGCGAATCGTAGCGGCCACCCGAGCAGATCGAACCCAGGTCCTCGTGCCCTTCGATTTCAGACTCGTAGACGCTACCCGTGTAATAGTCGAGCCCGCGTGCGATCTTCAGGTCGGCGACGACTGCGCCAGGCATCCGCTTATTCGCAGTGTCCAGCAGCTCGGTCAGCTCACGCAGCCCCTCTTCGAGCAGCTCGCCGCCCACGCCAAGGCCAGTGAGGCGATCCCGGATCTCAGCCGGGTCCGACGTGCGAATCTGCGCCATCTGAAGCAGAACGTTCGCCTGATCACCGTCGATACCCGCCTCAGCGAGCTCGCCTGCCACGCCCTCCGGGCCGATCTTGTCGATCTTGTCGAGGCCACGCAGGGCAGCCTCAACGTCAGTCACGCCCAGAGACTCACACACGCCCTGAACGACCTTGCGGTTGTTGACGAGCACGCGCACCGGCGGGATCGGCAGATTGTTCAGGGCCTGCGCCATCACGAGCGGCAGATCGACCTCAAAGTGGAAGGGCAGCTCTCCGTTGCCCACGACGTCAATATCCGCCTGCGTGAATTCACGGAAGCGACCGTCCTGAGGACGCTCGCCGCGCCACACCTTCTGGATCTGATAGCGCTTGAACGGGAAGTCCAGTTCGTTCGCGTTCTCCACCACGTAGCGGGCGAAAGGAACGGTCAGATCGAAGTGCAGACCCATCCCCTTATCCTTGGGAGCACGTCCGCCGGACGCGGCGGCCTTCAACGCCTGCAGTCGATCCAGAACGTAAATCTCCTTAGAGGTCTCGCCCTTGGCTTCCAGCTGCTCCAGGGTCTCGACCGCCCGGGTTTCAATACCCGCAAACCCGTGCAGTTCAAACACGCGCCGCAGCTCGTCAAGAACATGCATCTCGATGATGCGCCCTTCGGGGAGCCATTCGGGGAAACCTGACAGGGACGTGCGAGCCATGAAGCTTTCTTTCTGTGAGGGAGGAGGCGTTAACCGATACGGCGTGCGCGAATCAGATATTGATTCGAGGTTATCTCATCCGCCAGCGTCGTGGCCGGACCGTGTCCGGGGACGAGAACCGTGCGCGGGTCAAGAGCGTTGGAAATCGTACGCAGCGAATGACGCATTTGTGTTTCATCACCACCGGGTAGATCCGTGCGTCCGACGCTGTCTTTGAAGAGGACGTCGGCGCTCAACGCCCACGGAACTGGCTCACCCGAGGAGTAGAAGGACTGGTTATTCACGCGAATATCCAGCGGGCTCTCGCCCAGGAAGACTGCAGAACCTTCGGTGTGACCGGGAGCCGGGACCATACGCAGCCACACGTCAGGTACCGCTTCGAAGGAGTCGGTAGGCGCTTCACGCAAGTGCGCGGGCCTCACCCACTCGCCGACGAAGTCCGGCAGCGGCATGGGAAGAAACGAGGCCGGGTCATCCATGCGGTACATGTCAGGGCCCGGCAGGTAGACCGGCACGCTCGAACCATCTGGTCCCCACGAGGACACAGCAGCGGCGTCCCAGACGTGGTCGGGATGACCGTGGGTGAGCAGGACCGCACCAACACTCACGCCCTCACGTTCAAGGACCTCACGGATCAGATGCTGGATACCGGCCGACGGATCGACGACAAGGGCTGTGCCCGCCCCGGAAGGGACGAGCACCAGCCCATTCGCCGCGTAGAAAGGCGACGGAATAACGTGAAGACGCATGTCACTCCATGGACGAGGAGATCTGTTCGAGCCACGACCGCTTGGTCTCAAGGGTTTCGCGAACGCTCTGTGCCGCCTTCTCGTCACCCTTGGCCTCGGCCTCGGACAGGGAACGCTCGAGCTGAGCGATCTGTTCCTCAAGCTGACCAACCATGCCTGCCGCACGAGCGCGGGTCTCCGGGTTCGTGCGACGCCATTCCTTCTCTTCCGCTTCACGGACGGCGGCCTCGACGGCGCGCAGGCGGCCCTCGATGCGGTGCAGGTCGGAAGAGGGCACACGGCCCACCTCTTCCCAGCGGTCCTGAATCTGGCGCAACTGGGCCTTGGCGCGTTCAATGTCGGTCACCGGCAGGATCGCCTCAGCATCCACGAGGATGGCTTCCTTGGCCGCGAGGTTCTCACGGTACTGCGCGTCCGTGGCCTCATCCTTGGCACGACGGGCATCGAAGAAGACCTGCTGAGCGGCACGGAAGCGCGCCCACAGCGCATCGTCTTCCTTGCGGGACGCGCGCGGGGCAGCCTTCCAACGGTTCATGAGCTCGCGGTAGGCGCCGGAGGTACGCGACCAGTCCTCGGACGAGGACAGGGCCTCGGCCTCAGCGATCAGCGCTTCCTTCACGCGCTTGGCCTCGGACTGCGCCTGGTCAAGCTGCGAGAAGAACTGACGACGGTGACGGTCAAACTGGGTACGCGCGGAAGAGAAGCGCTTCCAGAGCTCGTCCTCCACGGCCTTTTCCAGGCGGGGGCCACGGCGCTGAAGGGTCTTCCACTCTTCCAGCAGGTCACGCAGCGTTTGCCCGGACTGCTTCCAGTGCGTCTTCGCAGGATCCTGCGCGACAATCGCCTCGGCGCGCTCAACGACCGAGGTGCGCTCGGCAAGAGCCTGGGCCTTGGCTGCCTTGCGCTCTTCGCGGGCGACCTCCTTGCGTTCCTCGGCTGCCTTCTCGACGGCAGCAACGCGCTCACGCAGCGCCGGGATGTCACCGATAACGTTGGGAGAGGCGACCTGCTCTCGCAGCGTCGCGAGCGTCTGGTCAATGTCGCGCGGGCTCAGGCTCGCCAACCGATCCTCGAAAAGCTTAATCGTCGCCTCAAGGTCGGCGTAACGGCGCTCATAGAGAGCGTAGGGAGAAGCGGGAATACCCTCGGGGAAACCGCCAATGACGCGTTCCTCGTCTCCATCCTTGACATAGACGGTCCCATCCTCGCCGATACGGGCGAAGGGATGCTCAGGCACCTCGGACGCTGTTATCGTCGTCGAGGAAGCGACCTCCTCCGGCGTTGAGGGAGCAGCTTCAGGAGCGTTTTCGTTATTCGGAATCGGCGTCGTGGTCACGATATTCCTTCTGAGACGAGGGCTTACGCCCGGCGCGGGTGTGTGCCGATGTGACACACACATCTAGTGTGTCACATCTAACGACAAGGGGAAAGCGAATCGCCGGAAAAGGGGACGGATGTAACACCCATTTTCCGCTCATCAACGCAGGCCACCCCCGCCTCGTCTATGTGTCAGCACCAATGCGCACTGCCTCGAAGACACCGTCAACCCGACGCAGGGCGGACAGAACCGCACTGAGATGGCCAAGATCAGCCAGCTCGAAGGAAAAGTTGCCCGACGCGACCTGATCCCCGTCGGTCTTGAGCGCAGCAGCGAGAATGTTGACGCGGTAGTCGGACAGGACACGCGTCAGATCGGACAACAGGCCGCCACGATCGAGCGCACGCACCTCAATCTGCACCCGGAAAGGAGCCCCAAGCCCCTTCTCGTTCCACGAAACATCAACGAAACGCTCAGGCTGCAGCTGTCCCAAACGCACCGCGTTCGCGCACGTGGAGCGGTGCACCGACACCCCTTGGCCGCGGGTAATGAATCCGACGATGTCATCCCCGGGAACAGGAGTACAGCACTTGGCGAGCTTGACCCAGATGTCGTTAGGACTCAGTCCGGCGACCGTAATCGCCGCATCGCCGCTAGGCTCCGAGCGAGGCTTCTGCGAGCCCGGCGTTACTCCCTCGGCAAGCGTCTCCTCCGTACCGTCTCCCCCACCCAGGTTGTCGACGAGGCGGGTCACGACGTTTTGCGCGGAAATATGTCCTTCCCCAACAGCCGCGTACAGTCCGGATACGTCCGGATAGCCGAACGACGTCGCTACCGACAGAATCGAGTCGTGATTCATCAGGCGCTGGAGGGGCAGGTTCTGCTTGCGCATCGTGCGCGCCAACGCTTCCTTACCAGCTTCGATGGCTTCCTCGCGGCGTTCCTTCGAGAACCACGCCTTAATCTTGGAGCGCGCACGCGGGGACGCAACAAAAGCGAGCCAATCGCGAGACGGGCCCGACTTATCGGACTTCGACGTGACGACCTCGACCGTCTCACCCGACTCAAGGCGCGTGTCAAGCGAAACGAGACGACCGTTCACCTTCGCACCCACGGTGCGGTGCCCAACCTCCGTGTGCACGGCATAGGCGAAATCAACGGGAGTTGCGCGCGCCGGCAGGACGATGACCTGTCCCTTCGGGGTAAACACGTACACCTCGTCGCCGGCGATCTCATAGCGCAGCGAATCCAGGAACTCCTCGGGGTCACCCGTCTCGCGTTCCATCTCGACCAGGGCACGCAACCAGTTCGCCTGCTCGTCCGAGCTCATCCGATCGGAATCGCCGCCCGTGGCATTGGGGTTCTGCTTGTACTTCCAGTGCGCCGCCACGCCATGTTCGGCACGCTCGTGCATATCGAAGGTGCGGATCTGAATCTCCACGGGCTTGCCACCGGGACCGATAACCGTCGTATGCAGCGACTGGTAGAGGTTAAACTTCGGCATCGCGATGTAGTCTTTAAAACGACCCGGGATGGGATTCCACCGCCCGTGCAACGACCCCAGGACTCCGTAGCAGTCTTTGATCGACTCCACAAGGACGCGGACCGCGACCAGGTCGAAGACCTCGTCGAATGCCTTCCCGCGCACGATCATCTTCTGGTAGATCGAATAGTGGCTCTTCGGGCGACCGCTGACCGTGCCCTTCGTGCCCGAGCGACGCAGATCCTCCTCGATCTGATCGATGATGTCACGCAGGTATTCCTCACGCTGCGGAGCGCGCTCAGCAACGAGATGGTCGATCTCCTCGTAGATCTCCGGGTACAGCGTCTTGAAGGACAGTTCCTCAAGCTCCCACTTCACCATATTCATGCCGAGGCGGTGGGCCAGCGGCGCATAGATTTCGAGGGTCTCCTGCGCTTTCTTCGCCGCCGACTTCGCTGGGACGAAGCGCCACGTCCGAGCATTGTGGAGACGGTCAGCCAGCTTAATGAGGAGGACGCGGATGTCCCGGCTCATGGCGACGAGCATCTTGCGCAGCGTCTCGGACTGTGCAGCCGCCCCGTAATGCACCTTGTCGAGCTTGGTGACGCCGTCGACGAGGTTGGCGATGGCCTCGCCGTACTCGGCAGCCAACTGCTCGAGGGTGTAATCCGTGTCCTCGACCGTGTCATGCAACAGTGCGGCAACGAGCGTCGGCGTCGTCATACCCATCTCAGCGAGGATGGTCGCAACGGCAACCGGGTGGGTGATATAAGGTTCGCCGGACTTGCGCGTTTGCCCGCGATGGTGCTCTTCAGCGGTACGGTAGGCACGCTCAACGACGCTAATATCCGCTTTCGGATGGTTAGCACGCAGCGCGCGCACGAGCGGCTCAATTTCAGGGATTGTGGCGCGCCCACGCGAGCCAAACCACACGAGGCCGGAGCGCACCCGGGAACCAGCCGCCGGAAGCGCGGAGCCTGTTGTCATGTCGTCGCTGCTCATGGCCCCATGATAGCGACGAACGAGCGGGTCCGGGGATCAGACGATCCCCGGACCCGCTCACTGTCACAAAGCGATACTCACAGATGGAGTGCGGTCTCCACCGTCACATCCGAGAGCACCGAGCGCCCGCCCAGCGCGTCAAGCTCGAGCAGAACGGCCACGGCCTCGACGGACGCACCGCACTGACGCAGCAGCCGCACCGCGGCATTCGCGGTGCCACCGGTGGCGAGCACGTCGTCAATGATGAGGACACGCTGCCCTTCATGAACGGACTCGGGATGCATCTCCATGCGAGCCGTGCCGTACTCGAGCTCATAATCGACGCCGATCACGTGGCCGGGCAGCTTGCCGGCCTTACGGATCGTGAGCATGCCGAGCCCGAGTTCGGCGGCCACGGGGGCACCGAGGATGAAACCGCGCGACTCGAGGCCCGCGACGGCGTCGATGCGGCCCGCGTAGCGCGCACCGATCAGCTCGACCAGTTCTTTGAACGCCGGGCCGTTGGCGAACAGCTCGGTGATATCACGGAACAGGACGCCGGGCTCCGGGAAATCCGGAATCTCCAGAAGGTTATGTTGCACCAGGGCGGCGACGCGGTCGCCAAGCTCGCCGATCATCGATGATTCTTCTTCCTGCGGGGCTGGTTCTCATTACCCAGACGCTGTCCGGGCTTGATCGGAGCCACCTTGACGGACTTCGGTGTGGAAGTCTCACCGGTGGCGGTGCGATGATCGCGCTCACGCTCGACCGCCGCGTTGTGCTCGCGGGTCTTGTTCGAGAGCTCCTGGAAGGTCACGAGGAGCGGCGACGCGATGAAGATCGACGAGTAGGTACCGGCGATCATGCCGACGAACAGGGCCAGCGAGATGTCTACCAGCGTACCCGGGCCCAGGGCCACGGAACCGATAATGAGGATCGCACCGACAGGGAGAAGCGCCACAACTGAGGTGTTGATCGAGCGAACCATCGTCTGGTTGACTGCAAGGTTCACGTACTCGCCGAAGGTGTAGTGCTTCTGGTCGTAGACATCCGAGGTCAGCTCGCGCACCTTGTCGAAGACGACGACGGTGTCATAGAGCGAGTAGCCCAGAATCGTCAGGAAGCCGATGACGGTCGCGGGCGAAACCTCTACCTGGAGGATCGCGAAGACACCCACGGTGACGGCGATATCGTGCAGCAGCGCCAGGAGCGCGGAGGCAGCCATGCGCCACGAGCGGAAGTAGACGGTCATCAGCAGGGCAACGAGGGCCATGAAGATCGCGAGCGACTGCGCGGCCTTGGTGGTGACCGACGAGCCCCAGGAGGGACCGATCGAGGAGGACTGAACCTCGGAGGCATCGACGCCGTAGGCACCGGCCAGGACCTCGCGCATCTGCGCGGTCTGCGCGGAGTCGAGGGACGTGGTCTGAATGCGCACGGAGTCAGAACCCACGCGCGTCACCTTCGGGCTGCCCTCGACGAGGCCACTCGAGCTGACCGCACGCAGTGCGAAGGACTCGCTCTGGTCGCTCACGTGAGCGACGTCGAACTGGGAGCCACCGGTGAACTCGATCGAACGGTTCAGGCCAAGGATCGCGACGAGCGCGAAACCAACGACAATTACGCCCGCGGCCAGACCAACGAAAATCTTGCGCTTGGGAATGACAGCGTAGGACTTGTCGCCCGAGTACAGGGCGTTGCCCCACTGAGCAAAACTCATCATGTCAGTTCTCCTCTTCCTCGGTCGCGACCGTCGCGTCATCTGTCGATTCACTCGACGAGGCTTCCTCTGCCTCTTCCTTCGCCTTCGCGGCAGCAAGGCGCGCCGCACGGCGGCGCTCGGCGATCGACAGCCCGTCCCCGGCCTCGTCATCCTTGTTCTTGGAGGCGGAATCGCCACGAGCGACGACGCGCCCACGACCCGCGTACACGAGGGAGCTCTTCGCACCCAGGTGCTCGGGGTCCAGGCCAGAGAACTTGTGACCTTCGCCGAAGAAGCGAGTACGGATCAGCAGCTCCATCATCGGGTGGGTGAACAGGAAGATCACCGCGATATCGATGATCGTCGTGACGCCGAGCGTGAAGGCGAAGCCCTGAACACCACCCACAGCAAGCAGGTAGAGGACCACGGCAGCGACCAGGTTGACAGCGTCGGAGACAAGGATGGTGCGCTTGGCGCGATCCCAACCCTCTTCGACAGCAGCCTGCAGCGGTCGGCCATCACGCACTTCATCGCGAACACGTTCGAAGTACACAATGAAGGAGTCAGTCGTCACGCCGATTGCCATAATCAAACCCGCGACACCCGCCAGCGACAGGCGATAGCCCATCGCCCACGACAGCAGCGTAATCACCAGGTAGGTGATAATCGAGGCCACCACCAGGGAGCCCGCCGAGATGATTGCCAGGCCGCGGTACTGCCAAATCAGGTAGAGGATGACGAGCAGGAAGCCGATGAGGGCTGCCCACAGGCCAACCGTCAGATGATCGGTACCGATTGTCGCCGAGATCTGCTGTTCGGACTCGACCTCGAAGTTCAGCGGCAGCGAACCGAAGCTCAGCTGATTCGCGAGGGTGGACGCCGACTGAGCGGTGAAGTTACCGGTGATCTCAGCCTGTCCGTTGGGGATGATCGCGTTCATCGAGGGGGCCGTGATGACCGTACCGTCGAGGACGACCGCGAAGGAGTTACGGTCGGGACGGCCCTGGTAGAACGAGGAACCCGAGGGGTCAGACTCGTGGAATCCGTAGAGGATGGTGGAGGTGTCCTTGAACTTCTCCGTACCCGCGTCGTTGAACTGCAAGGAGACCGCCCACTGGCCGGTGGTCTGTCCGTTGCTGTTGCGCGCGAGACCGGCCGTCGCAGTCTTCAGGTCCGAACCCGGCACCGCCACGGGGCCGAGGATGTACTTGATCTGACCGGACTCGTCACAGGCAGCGTAGGGCTTGTCCGAGGCACCCTCGACGTGCTTCACGTCGGCCGCAGCCGAGCAGTCAAGCGTCAGGAAGTCGTACATGACCTGTTCGGTGATCCACGCCAGATCGGACGCGTTCTCAGGGGTCGTCGCAGGAGTATCGGACAGGACACCGTCCTGGTTGGTGTCAGCAATGCCCATCGCGGTCGACGCATCAAGAGCGGTGGACTGCACGCCAGACTGGGCCGCTTCGGTCGCCGGGGCGCCAGACTGGGCACCCGACTGCTCGCCGGACTGGGCACCCGACTGTTCGCCGGACTGGGCACCCGACTGTTCGCCGGACTGCGGCGTACCCGTCTGCGACGGCTGCTGGTTCTGGATGACGCCCTGGGCTGCGCCGATGCGCAGGACAGGACGGAAGTTCATTTGCGAGGACGAACGAATCAGGTCCAGCTGCTCCTGAGAGGGCGTGCCGGGGATCGACACCATGATGTTCGAGTTACCCATCGAGGTAATCTCGGACTCGGACACACCCGAGGCGTCGATACGGTTACGAATAATCGAGATCGCCTGGGTAATGTCCTCTTCGGTAATCTCGCGCTGTCCGTCACCCGTCACGGTCGGGGTCAGGATGAGCTGAGTACCGCCCTTCAGATCGAGGGCGAGATCAGGATACGGAGACACGCCCTCGCTCAAGTGCCCGATCGCAAGTGCCGCACACGCCGCCACGATGGAGACGGTGAGGGTCACGAGCGCGCGCACGGGGCGTCGCTTATGTGATGCCACGGTTCTACTTTCCGTTCAGCCTTGACTTACTTCTGCTGCTCGTCGGGCTCGTTGTTGAAGAAATCATCGTTGGTCGGCTCGTCGAGGCCAAGGACCGTCTCGTCCTCGTCCGTCGTCTCGTCCGCGCCAGCGGTCTCGAGCGTGTCCTTCTGCTCTGTGTCGGCGAGGGGCGGCTGACCGCCAATTTCGGCGATCATTTCACGCTCCCAGTACATCTCGTGCCCGTCGGTGGTCTCCAGGACGATGATGTCGCCGTCGAGGTCAACAAAACGACCCCAGAAGCCGACGCGGGTACGAACCCATTCTCCGGGCTTCACGGCGGCAAGCTGGTCGCGCTTTTCCTGCTCCATCTTCGCCATCTGCTTCTTGCGCGAGGACGAGGTCCACCACATAAAAGCGACCATGACGACGATCAGGATCACGAGGGTGTAGTTGTTCATAAAGGCTGGTTCACTTTCGATGACGGTCAGGCGCTTGAAGCGCACCTTGCCAGTCTAATGCCCGAGGAGGGTTTTAGCCTAAGTGATCAAGGAGTGGCGCGGCGCGTGTATCACCCGACCCTCTTTGACACCGCCATGTGCGGCTGTGGCCAGCCACGATGGGCACGAGGCCCACTCCCCTAGTCGAAGAGCGCCCCGTCCGGCGCGGGCGGGTTGAGCCCGAGGTGCGCCCAGGCCTTGGGTGTTGCCATGCGTCCGCGGTTGGTGCGAACGAGGAAGCCTTCGCGCACGAGGTAGGGCTCGGCGACCGTTTCAACCGTTTCTGCTTCCTCACCGATCGTGACGGACAGGGTCGTGAGTCCGACCGGACCACCCGCGAAACGCCGACAGATCGCATCGAGGACGGCTCTGTCGAGGCGATCGAGGCCCGAAGGGTCGACCTCGAAGAGCTCAAGGGCACCACGCGCGGCCGCAAGGGTCAGCTGCCCGTCACCGTGCACCTGCGCATAGTCGACGACGCGACGCAGGAGACGGTTCGCGATACGGGGCGTACCGCGCGAACGCGACGCGATCTCGTGCGCGGCTTGCGCATCGATGGGCGATCCGAGCAACGAGGCGGAACGGGTCACGACGGACTGAAGCTCGTCGGTCTCGTAGAACTCAAGGTGGGCCGTAAAGCCAAAGCGGTCACGCAGCGGGGCTGGTAGCAGACCAGATCTCGTTGTCGCACCGACGACCGTGAAAGGCGGGAGCGTCAGCGGAATCGACGTCGCGCCGGGGCCCTTACCAACGACGACATCGACGCGGAAGTCTTCCATCGCGAGGTAGAGCATTTCCTCGGCTGTGCGCGCGAGACGGTGGATCTCATCGATGAACAGAATGTCGCCTTCTTGGAGGCCGGACAGGATCGCCGCCAAGTCGCCCGCATGCTGGATCGCCGGGCCGGAGGTCAGTCGCAGGGAGGTTCCCATCTCGGCGGCAATGATCATTGCCAACGTCGTCTTGCCGAGTCCCGGAGGGCCCGCAAGCAGGACGTGGTCGGGGCTGGCCGAGCGCATGCGTGCAGCGTCAAGCACGAGCTGCAGCTGGCCTCGCACAACACGCTGACCCACGAACTCCGAGAGTTTCTTGGGGCGCAGCGCGGCCTCAGCCGCACGCTCGAGTTCCCCGGCGTCGGGGGCGACGATGCGCATCGCATCGACGTCGAAACCCGAATCCATCTGATCAGCCACGTCCGCCTCCCAAGCTCACGAGAGCGGCGCGCAGCATGTCCGAAGCACCGAGGCCACTGCCCGCCAGCTTCTCGATCGCCTTGGCGGCCTGAGCCTCGGACCATCCGAGACCAACCAGGGCGGCGCTCACCTCGGAGGCCACCGCATCCTCAGTGGGCGCGGGAGTGGCGGCGGTTTCTCCGCCCGGCAGGGCCGCAGGGGTTCCAAGCTTATCGCCGATCTCGAGCGCCATGCGCTGAGCCGATTTCTTGCCCACACCGGGAATACGCTGGAGAGCCGCCAGATCCTGGTCACGCACGGCGCGACGCAGGTCATCGGGACGCAAGACCGCCAGGGCTGCCAGCGCGATCTTCGGGCCGATACCCGAGACCGACAGGAGCTTCGTGAACACGTCGCGCTCATCCGCGGACTCGAAGCCGTACAGGGTCATTGAGTCCTCGCGCACGATCATGGACGTAAACACCGTCATCTCCGCGTCGCGGGAAGCACCCTGCGCGAAAGCCGGCGTCACATGCACGCGGAAACCAATGCCTCCGACGAGGATATCGATGTGGTCGAGGCCGACGCTCGCGACAGTGCCGCGCAGAATGGAGATCACTGCGTTCCTTTCGTTCATGGATCGCCCACACACGGGCGAACATATGTACGATTCTAGCCGCGCCTACGCCTCGGATCGACGGCACCCGTTCGGCGTTGCGCGGCCTGGGCCTCGGCCCACGCCCGTTGAGCGGGCGTCATCGATCCGCGAGCAGTCAGGCGACCCGAGATCGACACGGCCACCGAAGAGTCCTCGGGAGCACCGAGGAGCCCTGTCCCCCGCCACGCGTGCGTGATCGCGATGGCCAGCGCATCGGCAGCGTCGGCAGGTTTGGGAGCTTTCGCGAGGCCGAGGATGCGCGCGACCATCGCCTGCACCTGCGCTTTATCCGCATTGCCATTTCCCGAAACAGCAGACTTCACCTCGGAGGGCGTGTGAACGGCCATCGGCAGTCCGGCGCGACCGACGCAGGTCATCGCCGACCCCATGACCTGCATCGTGGTCGTTACCGACTGCAGGTTATCCTGCGCAAAGACACGCTCAATAGCAACGACCTCAGGTTCGTAGCGTTCGATGACGCTATCGATCGCGTCCGCGATGGTACGGAGGCGAAAGTGCGTCGCCAAGTCCTTATCGGTACGGGCAACCCCAACGTACACGAGCGAGGCGCGCCGCGACGCATCGACGTCGACGACGCCGAGGCCGCAGCGCGTCAGGCCCGGGTCGATGCCCATGACACGCATCAGGCGCGCTTCACCATATCGACGAACATCGCGTGAACGCGGTCGTCCCCACCCACCTCGGGATGGAAAGACGTCGCCATCACGTTGCCGCGGCGTACGGCGACGATCGGGCCGTCAGCGCTGTTACCGGCGCGCGCGATCACCTCGACGCCCTCGCCCACCGACTCAACCCACGGAGCGCGGATGAACACGGCATGGAACGGACCACCCTCAAGACCCACGACATCCAGGTCTTCCTCGTAGGAGTCCACCTGACGGCCGAAGGCATTGCGGCGCACAACCATGTCAAGCGCACCGAAAGAACGCTGGTCCGCTCGACCGTCCAGAATCGACGAGGCGAGCATGATCATGCCCGCGCACGTCCCATACACGGGCATGCCGGACGCAATGCGTTCATTCAACGTGTCAAACAGCCCGAAAGACAGGAGAAGATTCGACATGGTCGTCGACTCACCGCCCGGAATGACAAGGCCGTCAACCTGCTCCAGTTCGCAAACCCTTCGCACAAGCAGCGCGCGGGCGCCGGAGTTTTCCAGCGCCCGCACATGCTCTGCGACGTCGCCCTGAAGGGCGAGAACGCCGATGGTCACCATCCGCGCTCCGCGAGGCGATGATCAACGGGCAGGTCGTCGACGTTAATACCGACCATGGCCTCGCCCAGGCCACGCGAGACCTCGGCGATGACGGACGGGTCGTCGTAGAAGGTCGTGGCCTTGACGATGGCGGCCGCGCGCTTGGCGGGGTCACCGGACTTGAAGATGCCCGACCCAACGAACACGCCCTCGGCGCCGAGCTGCATCATCATGGCAGCATCGGCGGGGGTGGCGATACCACCGGCCGTGAACAGCACGACGGGGAGGCGACCCTCGCGGGCGACCTCGGCGACGAGCTCGTAGGGGGCCTGCAGTTCCTTGGCCGCGACGTACAGCTCGTCCTCGGGCAGGGAGGTCAGGTGGCGGATCTCATCGCGGATCTTACGCATGTGCGTGGTCGCGTTGGAGACGTCGCCGGTGCCGGCCTCGCCCTTCGAGCGGATCATAGCCGCGCCCTCGTTGATGCGGCGCAGCGCCTCACCGAGGTTGGTCGCACCGCACACGAAGGGGACGGTGAAGTTCCACTTGTCGATGTGGTGGCTGTAGTCGGCGGGGGTCAGGACCTCGGACTCGTCGATGTAGTCGACGCCGAGGGACTGCAGGACCTGCGCCTCGACGAAGTGACCGATGCGGGCCTTGGCCATCACCGGGATCGACACGGCCTCGATAATGCCTTCGATCAGGTCCGGGTCAGACATGCGGGCCACGCCACCCTGGGCGCGGATGTCGGCAGGGACGCGCTCGAGAGCCATGACGGCCACGGCACCCGCATCCTCGGCGATCTTCGCCTGCTCGGGGGTGACGACGTCCATGATGACGCCGCCCTTGAGCATCTGGGCCATGCCGCGCTTGACCTGAGGGGTGCCGACCTCGCGCTTAGCGGTCGAATCGCTCATGTTCACTCCTGCTCTTCCAGCTGGGCACGAACCTCGTCCGACAGGGACATGTTCGTGTAGATGTTCTGCACGTCGTCGGAGTCCTCGAGGACGTCGATGAGCTTGGTGACCTTGAGGGCGCCCTCGAGATCAAGCTCGACCTCGGTGGAGGCGACGAACTGGACTTCGGCGGAGTCATAGTCGATGCCGGCGTCCTGCAGAGCGGTACGCACGGCGACAACGTCCTTGGGGTCGGACTCGACGACGAAGAGCTCGCCGGCGTCCTCGACCTCTTCGGCACCCGCGTCCAGGACGGCCATCATGATGGATTCCTCATCCACACCGTCGGCGGCGGGCACCTCGACGACGCCGCGACGCGAGAACAGGTAGGAGACCGAACCGGGGTCGGCCAGGGAGCCGCCGTGGCGGGTGAAGCCCAGGCGCACGTCGGAGGCGGCGCGGTTGCGGTTGTCGGTGAGACACTCCACCAGGAAGGCGACGCCGCCCGGACCGTAGCCCTCGTACATGATCGTCTCGTAGTTCGCGCCGCCGGCCTCGGCACCGGAGCCGCGCTTGACGGCGCGGTCGATGTTGTCGGCGGGGACGGAGTTCTTCTTCGCCTTCTGGATGGCGTCGTACAGGGTCGGGTTGCCAGCGGGGTCGCCGCCGCCCGTGCGAGCTGCAACCTCAATGTTCTTGATGAGGCGCGCGAAGAGCTTGCCGCGCTTGGCGTCAATGGCGGCCTTCTTGTGCTTGGTGGTCGCCCACTTAGAGTGTCCCGACATCACTTCTCCCTGTTGGGTGGATAGATACCGCCATATTCTAACGCGTCTGCGGCCCCCATCCGCATCCGGGCGGGCCCCACGTGGACAAACGTAAACACAGTCACAGGAACAATGGACGAGGCCGGGGCCGCTTGTGCTTCTCCGTGACCTATCGGGTGGGCGGGGTGAACAGGACGCGCAGGGTGCAGCTGGTGGGGGCCAGATCCTCCCAGGTGCCGTCGAACGTAAGGATGACCGCGGTCGCAGTGGGCACACCTCGAGCGACCTCTCCCCGATCGTCCTCGCGGGCCAGCACGTATCCGGCACCGGAGATGGTGGGCTCGTGACCGACGATGAGTGCTCTGTCGCCCTCGAAAGTGCGCGCCAGGGTCAGGATGTCATCCTCGTCGGCGTTGTAGACACCGCGGTCGAACCAGCTGTCACGGATCTGGACGCGCTGGCGGATCTGTTCAAAGGTCTGCTGAGCACGTGTGGCATCCGAGCACACCGCAACGTCGAACACGCCGACCTCACGGCTCAGGGCACCGCCGAGGCGCGCCGCCTGGTCGAGGCCTGCTTGCGTGAGGGGTCGGACGTGATCGGGGTAGGAGTATGCGGCCTGCGCGTGGCGAACGAGAACGAGGGTTGGCATACTTCCAAGCGTAACCGCACGGGGAGGACACCATGGCACTGGGTCTCGAAAGCGCCTCGGGCATCTGCTCGGCACGCGAATGCACGAACGCTGCTATCTATCGGATCGACTGGCGCAATCCCGCGATCCATCGCGGGCGCACGAAGACGTGGCTCGCGTGCGAGGATCACCTGTCCTACCTGGAAAACTACTTCACATACCGCTCGTTCCCCTACGAGGTGTCAGCTTTCGTCGCACCCGATGAGGAGCATCATCAGGACCACTGATCGAGGGGCTTGCCCGATCACTGTTGACGCGGTCCTGAGTTCCTGGTCCACGAGAGGATATCCGCGAAGGCTGGCGGGCACGGGTCGGTTCCGAGGGCCTTGTCGAGCAGCGTCTGGAGGTGCCTGCGGTGGATCGCGTCCATCTGCTCGTTCGCATAGTCGTAGAGTTCGCGCAGCCTCTCTACGGGTTCGTCGTTGACGGCTGCAGACAGCAGGAGGGCAATACGCCCATAGGTGGATTCCGACACGGACGGGCGCACTCCGAGGACGGTGACCATCGCCCGCCAATTGCGCGCCTCGAGGAGCTCTCTGAGTACATCTTCGGCGCCCTCGTCGCTGCCGTGCGCATCGTAGGCGGTTCCCGGATCAGCGAGTTGTGCAAGCGCCAGAACGCTCATCATGCCGACTGCCTCAGACTCCGAGAGCGTTGCCGCCAGCACCTGGAGGACCCGTGTTCTCATGTCGGGGTCGCCTAGGTCTTTGTCCCATTCTTCCGACTCTTGCTTGTCACCCTCGCTGATCTGGCCCTCGTTGCGCGACGCATCGGGGTTGTCCCTCATGTACTCGCGCAGGAAGCTTGCTCCTCTCCCGTTCAGGTGCGCCTCACGCCAGACGCGCGCAAGCAGCTGAGCTCGGTGATGGGTCCGCAGATCGGTTGTGACGGCCTGTATGCCCTCGTCAGCGATGCGCTCCACGAGGGCAGCGAGCGCGGCGACAGGGGGAAGGTCCACGTACAGCTCAGCAATGGCGGCCAGCGTTTCCCTCTCCGAGGCCAACGGCGAGCTCCACTGCGCTTCGAGGAAAGCCACCCCCTGCGCTAGATCGCTACACTCGAGCCAGCCCTGAATCCTGGAAGTCGCCGACTCAGCGTCGACGGTGGCCCAACGGGGAAGACCCGTGTCCGATATTCCCGCATCGGTGATCGCTCGGGCGATCATGCGGCGCACCGGGCCCAGGAGCACCGGAGCGTCAGTGGAGTCTGCTTCCCGAGCCGCCGCGACGACATCCCCCGCTTCTCCGCCGTCGTCACGCCAGGTGGCCCTGGCCACCAGCAGCCGGGCACGCACTCCGGGAGAGAAACGCTCAATCCCTTCGACGAACACGGCTTGTGCCTCCTCAGACCGACCGTCCGCCGCCAAGATGTCCGCAAGATTATTCAACGACGTTGCCAGGTTCGGGGTGTAGGCCTGCGGGGAGGCCTCGGCCAGCCCCCGATACAGCTCCACCGCCTCACGAGCCGCCACCAACGCCCCATTCCGCTCCCCCACACCCGACAAACAATTCGCTAGGTTACTCAACGACATTGCCAGGCCGGAAGTGTAGGCCTGCGGGGACGCCTCAGCTAGCCCACGATACAGCTCCACCGCCTCACGAGCCGCCTCCAACGCCTCATTACGCTCCCCCACCTCCGACAAACGAATCGCCAGGTTACTCAACGACCCAGCTAGGTTGGGGGTG